>NZ_JAMPSW010000018.1:0-51772 GCF_028484855.1 Providencia sp. PROV033
GCAGAAATCCTGCAAGTATTTTTTAAATATTTTTGTTCGACCGTTTTCTTTTTAAACAAATCGTACAAATCAACCACAGTTTGTTTAAAAATAAGGCTAAAGATTATCAAATTCTGTTGCGAACGCAGCAACATTATCCCAATTGGTATATTCAATTTCTGTATTTGGGTCTGTAGGACCATCCGTCATTTTCATGATGAACCGAATCATCACTCTATCAAACCATTTATAGCGGGGATAAAACAGTGCGCCAGCAAAAACTGACTTTACAGTTGGCTGCCATGGGCACTTTTCCAAGAACTTACGCGTGTAAGCATTCGTTTCAACTGTATTCTTGCCTTCTTTTCTTGCCGTAAGATTTACAGCGAAGAATCCCGTTTTCATAGAATTCAGTTGGTTTTGGTGTGTTGAAGCAAAACGGACTAGCTGTTTATTGAAATGACCATAACGAATAGAAGCCCCCACTAGCACCTTCTCATAAGCAGATAAATTGAAGCTTTTATCTGAGTTTAAATCTCGAATATCACACTCGCGTCCGGAACGGCGTAATTGGTCTGCCATTTTGAGTATGATTTTTTTTGTTTGTCCGTCAGTACTTGAGTGCAAAAGTAGGTAACTCATTTTTCTTCCTAATCGTTACTATCTATTATATTAGCCAGACTATTTTGTTACTCACGCCAAAAAGTGGGAGTCAATAACACTAATAAGGTAAATACTTCTAAACGACCAAATAACATTGTTACTACTAAGATCCATTTGCCCGCTGGATTCATCGTCGTGAAATTATCAGCAACAGTTCCTAATCCTGGACCTAAGTTATTTAATGTCGTAGCAATTGCAGAGAACGCAGAAAACTCATCGACTCCCGTTGCAATTAATAACAGCAAGCTAACAACAAAAACTAAAGCATAAGCGGAAAAGAATCCCCAAACAGCTTCAATAATCCTTTCTGGTAGTGCTCTTTGCCCTAACTTAATGGTATAGACAGCGTTCGGATGTACTAATCGTTTTAATTCACGGGAACCTTGTAAGAATAGTAAAAGAATACGGATGACTTTTAAGCCCCCACCCGTTGATCCTGCACATCCCCCAACAAACGCGGCACATAATAGAAGCATGGGCAAAAATAGCGGCCACCCTGAAAAACTGTCTGTTGTAAACCCAGCAGTCGTCGCCATTGAGACAACTTGGAAAAAAGCTTGATCCAGCGTTTGCCCAAAGCCAGCATATACGGAGTGATACATCAGCACCGCGGTACAGATCACGACTAGAACAAACTGGAAACTGATGAACATTCTAAACTCAGGGTCACGCCAATAAATTCCAAGACTTCTTCCTGTAAGAACCGCAAAGTGCAGACCAAAGTTACAACCCGAGATAATAAGAAAGACGCCAATAATGGTATTAATGGCTGGACTATTAAAGTAGCCTATGCTGGCATCATGGGTAGAAAACCCACCGATCGCGATGGTTGAAAAACTGTGTGATATCGCATCGAACACATCCATGCCAGCGATCCATAGCGCAATTGCACACGCTATAGTCAGTAAAACATAAATAAGCCAAAGGGTTTTCGCCGTTTCCGCTATACGCGGACGCATTTTATTATCTTTCAAAGGTCCCGGCATTTCAGCTCGATAAAGCTGCATTCCCCCAACACCTAACAGAGGCAAAATCGCCACAGCGAGTACGATGATCCCCATCCCACCAAGCCATTGAAGCATTTGTCGATAGAATAAAATTGCTTTTGGAAGCGAGTCTAATCCCGTCAGGGTTGTTGCACCTGTCGTAGTTAAGCCCGAAAATGACTCAAAAAATGCATCCGTAACAGATAAATTTGGTTTTTCCGAGAAGATAAATGGTAGCGCTCCGACGCTTCCCAACACCGTCCAGAATAGAACAACGATTAAAAAGCCTTCTTTCGCTTTTAATTCATGTCTGCTATTACGTGTTGGCAGCCATAAAAAAAGACCAATTAATAATGCAGTGACAAAGGTTTGACTGAATGCTCGTCCCGCACCATCGCGATATATTAGTGCGACAATACCAGGAATGACCATAGTAAAAGAAAAGATAATGACGAGTAACCCGACAATACGAGTTATTGCGCGAAAGTGCATTCGGCCGGTTCCTTGCTATACTGTTTGCTCTTGTGACGGTTCTGAGAGAGTTACCTCACCACGACTGATATCACGTAATTTATCATTGACCTCCTGCTCACAAGTAGCAGGAATAGAAATTTGCAAAGATACAGACTCATTATAATCACTGAGTAATATAGTACCATTTACCTGAGCTAATAATTGCTCAATACCATTGATAAGTGAGTAGTCACATACCACGTTGAAGACTTTTTGAGGCACTTTCGTTTGTGTCGGTAATAGTTTAAGTGCTTGTTGCACCCCACTCCCATACGCACGAACGAGCCCCCCAGTTCCGAGCTTTATCCCACCGAAATAACGCACAACAACGCAGGTGATTTCACCTAAATTGCTGCCGAGTAACTGTGCCATAATGGGTTTACCTGCCGTTCCCGTTGGTTCACCATCATCGGAAAAACCTAGCTGTTGGGAATCATCGGGACGACCCGCCACAAATGCCCAGCAATGGTGCCGAGCATCGGGGTATTGCGCTTTAATAGACTGAATATAGTCTTTTGCTGCTTCAATACCCTCTGTGTGAGCGATGTAGGTAATAAAACGGCTTTTTTTGATCTCTTCCGAAAAAGAGATCGTTTCTGCCGGAATTGAATACGCTTTCATTACGGTAAATGCAAATCTCGAGTCATATTTTCAATATGGTTATGATGAATGACGATATTGTCTTCAATACGAATCCCACCATAAGGCTTAAAGTGCTCGATTTTATCCCAATTAAAGTGCTGACTAAACTCACCAGTACGCCATGATGAGAGCAAGGATTCAATAAAGTAGAGACCTGGTTCAATCGTTAAAACCATTCTCGGTTCTAAAATACGAGTGCAGCGTAAGAATGGATACATTTTGGGTGCTGCTAAATGAGTCCCATCTTCATCTTGCATAAAACCAGCAACATCATGAACTTGCAGACCTAAAGGATGACCTAAACCATGTGGTAGAAATGGTGTTGTTAAGCCATTTTCAACCATAGCATCTTCACTGATGCCCTTCACAATACCATGTTTCGTCAGTAATTTAGCAATACGATGGTGCATGTCTACATGGTAATCAGTGTAGCGCACACCCGCTTTGATTGAACCAATCAGTGCAAGTTGCTCTGCATTTAAATCTGCCACTAACTCTGCAAACTCACTTTTGCTTTTTGCAGCATAAGTACGTGTAATATCAGCGGCATAACCGTTATATTCCGCACCAGCATCAATCAAGAAACTGCGTAATTCACTAGGGGCTGTTTGCTGTAGTTTAGTATAGTGGAGCACAGCAGCGTTTTCATTCAGCGCCACAATGTTTCCATAAGGTACATTTGTATCACGATGCCCAGTTGCTTCTAAGTAACTAATATTAATATCAAACTCACTCGCGCCTGCTTGGAAAGCTTCAAAAGCAGATAAATGTCCATTTACTGCCATTTTTTGCGCTTCACGCATACAGTACAACTCATAGTCTGTCTTATATGAGCGATGATAATGATAATAATCGAGTACCGGTTTTGGATTAATATTGTGAGTAGAAATACCTAGAGACTCTGCTTTAGTTGCAGAAGAGCCAATATATGCCAGATGGTCTTTTTGAATGCTAGCTAAAAAACCTTTGATTTCATCTGCATTTTTGAGATGAATGAGTTCAACTTCTTTTGTCCAAAAGCTGGTCGGTAAAGGTTCAACGCTATGCCAATAATCAACCGGAGAATAAAACCATAGTTTCGGTTTATTCACACCATCTACTAATAACCAAGAATGCGGAACATCCGTCACAGGAACCCAAGCTTTGAAGTGTGGATTGACCTTAAATGGGTAATCACTGTCATCAAGAAAAATGCGAATGGGTTCTCCTGAATGAATCAATATGGCATCTAATTTACTGCGTTGTAAAACTTGCTGAGTCGTTTTTTGTAACGTTTTAATATGTTCTGCGTAGAGTCCAGCCAGTTTTTCCATTTCGTTCAACCTTTCAGTATTAGTTAGAAAAATCAAGCTTATCACGTTCTGATAATAACGTGTATGCTCTCAATTACATGTCACAAATAATACTTTGATTATTAATAAAAATATCATTTTCATCCTGTCTTATTTACCTTAATTCCTGTGAGCCGCCTTCCAATTTTGTTATTAATCATTTGCATTTAATTAACATTATCGTCACACTAAATTTCATCTGGTCATACCAGATAAACCTGCCACGTAAAGGAGAACAGCATGCTTTATCAAAGTGAGACAATCTCTATTCAATGGTTGAAAAAAGGTATTGCAGAACTGGTGTTTAATTCATCAGGACCAATCAATAAATTGGATACTCATACCGTCGCTTCACTTGATGAAGCTGTTGCAATACTCGAACAACAAAGCGATTTACAAGGCGTTATTTTGCGCTCAGATAAACCTGCGTTTATTGTTGGCGCAGATATCAAAGAATTTTTATCCCTATTCGAGGCATCCAAAGAAACCCTCAGTGACTGGCTTGGTTACGCAAATAGTATATTTAATCGCCTTGAAGATCTCCCTGTTCCAACTATTAGCGCAATTAATGGTTATGCCCTAGGCGGTGGATGTGAGTGTGTGCTCGCGACAGATTTTAGAATTGCCTCACCAGATGCCAGAATTGGTTTACCCGAAACTAAACTAGGAATTATGCCTGGCTTTGGTGGTTCCGTACGTTTACCTCGACTCATTGGTCTTGATAGTGCCCTTGAAATTATCACTGCGGGAAAAGATGTTAGCGGTCCACAAGCACTTAAGCTAGGACTCGTCGATGCGGTGGTTGAAACAGAAAAGCTTCCTCAAGCAGCTTTGCAAATTATAGAGCAAGCAATCTCTGGCGCATTAGACTGGCGTCAGGTGCGTCAACCTAAACTTGAACCACTAAAACTTAGCGCACTTGAGCAAGCAATGAGCTTTAATGTTGCCAAAGGGATGGTCTATCAAGTTGCCGGAAAACATTATCCTGCACCTATGAGCGCAGTTAATACGATAGAAAAAGCCGCTAATTGTACGCGTGAAGAGGCATTAAAACACGAAACAGCAGCTTTTGTGCCTCTTGCTCATAGTGATGTAGCTCGCGCATTAGTCAGTGTTTTCCTGAATGACCAAAGCGTTAAATCCACCAGTAAAAAAATTGCAGGTTCCGCTACGGCGCCTACACAAGCAGCCGTTCTAGGTGCGGGAATTATGGGCGGTGGCATTGCTTATCAGTCTGCAAGTAAAGGTGTCCCCGTCTTAATGAAAGATATCAGTGACAAGTCATTAGACTTAGGGGTCAATGAGGCGAAAAAACTTCTCAATGGTCAATTTGAAAGAGGAAAAATCACTGCAGATAAGATGGCAACTACGTTAGCCTCTATTCATCCTTCTTTATCTTATGCTGGTATTGAAAACGCTCAAGTCATCGTTGAGGCTGTTGTTGAAAATCCAAAAATTAAAGCTGCTGTATTATCTGAAGTTGAATCATTAATTACTTCAGAGACGATACTAGCTTCCAACACATCGACCATCCCCATCACAGAGTTGGCTAACTCATTAAAACGCCCAGAAAACTTCTGTGGTATGCATTTTTTCAACCCTGTACACCGCATGCCATTGGTAGAAATCATTCGGGGCAAAAAAACCAGTGATAGCACTATCGCAAAAGTAGTTTCTTATGTGTATAAAATGGGAAAAACCCCTATCGTTGTAAATGACTGCCCTGGCTTTTTCGTTAACCGAGTCCTATTCCCTTATTTTGCAGGGTTTAACTTATTGCTTCAGGATGGCGCAGATTTTCGAGAAATCGATAAAATCATGGAGAAAGAGTTTGGCTGGCCAATGGGGCCTGCTTATCTGCTTGATGTTGTCGGTATTGATACCGCATTTCATGCAGAACAAGTCATGGCTCAAGGTTTCCCACAGCGTATGCAAAAAGTTGGTAAGAACGCGATTGATATCATGTTTGAGCAACAACGTTTCGGTCAAAAAAATGGCAAAGGTTTTTACCAATATGAAAAAGATAAAAAAGGAAAACCAAAGAAAATTGATGACCCGCAAACCGATGAATTATTAAACGTTATTCGTCAGAGTAAACGCTCATTCACTAAAGAAGAAATTATTGCTCGAATGATGGCTCCAATGGTGAATGAAGTAGTTCGTTGTCTAGAAGAGGGAATTATTCAAAGCCCTTCTGATGCTGATATTGCCCTAGTTTATGGTCTTGGCTTTCCTCCATTCCGCGGCGGTGTGTTCTGCTACCTAGATACTCTTGGCAGCCAATCTTACGTTAAAACTGCCGAATTCTATTCTCATTTAAGCCCGCTTTATCAAGTTCCTGATGGATTGAAAGAAAAAGCGGTGACTAATGCTAGATACTATCCGAAGCCACCGGTTGTGGCTATCGATGTCAAAAAAGTTGCGAGAGGTTAATCCTATGGAAAATGTCTTCATTATTGATGGTATACGCACACCAATGGGCCGTTCCAAAGGCGGTGTATTTCGTCATGTAAGAGCAGAAGACCTCTCTGCACACTTGATGAATGCGATTTTCGAACGCAATCCAAATGCGAGAAAGAAAGAAATAGATGACATTATTTGGGGGTGCGTTCAGCAGACATTAGAACAAGGTTTTAATATCGCAAAAAATGCCGCTCTGTTGACTGACATTCCTCATACCGTTCCTGCTGTCACTGTCAACCGACTATGTGGGTCTTCAATGCAAGCCATCCACGATGCTAGCCGTTTTATTATGACTGGAGATGCCCATTCCGTTTTGATTGGGGGCGTTGAGCATATGGGTCATGTCCCAATGACTCACGGCATTGATTTCAATCCAAAATTAACATTGCGCGTAGCTAAAGCGTCAGGAGCGATGGGTTTAACCGCCGAAATGCTAGCAAAAATGTACAAAATTAGTCGTGAAGAGCAAGATGCATTTGCGCTTAGATCTCACCAACGTGCGGCATCTGCAACTAAGAATGGTAAATTTAGCCGTGAAATCGTTCCGATATCAGGTCACGATGCCGACGGTAACCTCATTTCAGTTAACTATGACGAAGTGATCCGATTTGATGCCAGTTTAGAAGGTCTCGCTTCTTTAAGACCAGCATTTGATCCTGTGAGCGGCACTGTGACCGCAGGCAATTCATCAGCACTGTCCGATGGCGCTTCAGCCATGCTACTTGCCAGTGAATCTTATGCCAAACAGCATGAATTAAAACCACGCGCAAAAATTCGAGCAATGGCAGTCGTCGGTTGCGATCCATCAATTATGGGTTTTGGACCTGTTCCCGCCACTGAAATGGCATTAAAACGCGCAGGACTTTCGCTAAATGATATTGATATCATTGAACTTAATGAAGCGTTTGCCGCGCAATCTATTGCCTGCTTGAAAGGATTACAAATCTCAGAAAGCCAAGTAGACCAGAGAGTAAACTTGAGTGGTGGCGCAATTGCCTTAGGGCACCCTCTCGGTTGCTCGGGCGCTAGGATCACAACTGCACTACTTAATCAGTTAGAACAACATGATAAGCAGTTTGGATTAGCCACAATGTGTATTGGATTTGGGCAAGGTATTGCCACAATTATTGAACGCGTTTAATTCATTTTGCCGTTACATTGTCGTATCTTGCAATGTTCCCGCCTAGTCAGGGGCGGGATTTTTTTATCTTCAAAACAGCAAAATCAGCTCAGTCAAAATCGAAAAATCAATCAATTCGAATGTTAAATACAACTCCATACATCCACTAAATAGTTCAAGTCACAGGTAGGCGGCAAGTGTAGGCGGCAAGTAAAGCTATCTCTTGAGCATACTGGAGTATGTGATAGGGTAGCTTTATGAAGCCCCCCTACAACTTGAAAGATGACGCGTTATAGAAAATCGAAGGCATCACCAAACAATTGAGTTGCCTTTGCATTCCGCTCACCACAAAACCTATCCCGTGCAATCTTCGCCATCTCAAAACGACCTGCAATATAGATATCATGACCTGACAAATCACCGAAATCTTCTAATACCGTGCTCAAGACAGTTCCCGTTCTTCCGCGCCAATTCTCATCAGGCTGTTCAACAACAGGGATCACTTTCAGATTTGGATATCGTTCACTAATAGCTTGAAGCTCTCCCAAATCATACAGATGTTCTAACTGACGCCCACCCCAATAAAAAGTAATGTCACGTTGAGGATTTTCAGCAAGGGCTGCCAGCAAAATAGAATGGGTATAGGAGAAGCCAGTACCACCCGCAATCAAGATCATTGGATTTGAGCTATTTTCACGAAACCATGCTTTTCCGTGAGGGATATCAATATCAATACGTTGCTGTTCTAAAATACGATCCATTACAGCCATTGCGTATAAATTGAATTCCGATGCACCGATATGTAGCTCAATAGATTGATTATTTTCAGGCGTAGAGGCCATGGAGAATGGTCGCTTGTCTCTTTCATCCATAACGACCATTAAATACTGACCAGCTTTAAAGTGAAAAGGACCATCTGGCAACAAAATAACCCGATAAACTGTATCCGTGATTGATTCAACAGATGTGACTTTACAGCTCAAAGTTGCCATGGTTTTCCTCTTACTTTTCAATAATATTTAACTGTTCCCAGATGTCATCCACACGGGACTTAACACTCTGAGTCATGACAATAGGGCGTCCCCATTCTCGATTGGTTTCTCCCGGCCATTTATTGGTCGCATCCATGCCCATTTTGGAACCTAATCCGGAAATTGGTGATGCAAAATCAAGATAATCAATCGGTGTATTTTCCATCATCACGGTGTCACGAGCGGGATCCATGCGCGTTGTAATCGCCCAAATAACATCCTTCCAATCACGAGCATTGATGTCATCATCACAGACAATGACAAACTTAGTGTACATAAACTGACGCAGGTAAGACCAGACTCCCATCATTACTCTTTTTGCGTGTCCTGCATACTGTTTTTTCATGGTAACGACAGCCAGACGATACGAGCAACCCTCTGGTGGTAAATAGAAATCGACTATCTCAGGGAACTGTTTCTGTAAAATAGGAACTAGAACTTCGTTCAGGGCTTCCCCTAATACCGCAGGCTCATCCGGCGGGCGCCCTGTATAAGTCGAGTGATATATTGCATCACGGCGCTGAGTGACGTGGGTAACAGTAAACACTGGGAAATCATCAATTTCATTATAATAACCAGTGTGGTCACCATAAGGACCTTCCGGTGCCATCTCTCCCGGTTCAATATACCCTTCAAGAATGATTTCAGCCCCTGCTGGTACTTCTAAATCATTAGAAATACATTTCACTACTTCCGTTTTATTGCCACGGAGCAATCCTGCAAATGCATATTCAGATAAGGTATCTGGAACAGGCGTCACCGCACCTAAAATTGTTGCAGGATCAGCCCCCAATGCGACAGCGACAGGGAATCTCTCACCGGGGTGAGCTTGGCACCATTCTTGGAAATCTAATGCGCCACCACGATGAGACAACCAGCGCATAATCACTTTGTTCTTACCCAGCACTTGCTGGCGATAGATGCCTAAATTTTGGCGTTCTTTATGAGGACCTTTGGTCACAGTCAACCCCCAAGTAATCAAGGGTGCTGCATCTTCAGGCCAACAATGCATAACGGGGATTTTTGTTAAATCAACATCATCTCCAGCCCAAATCTCTTCCTGACAAGGTGCAGAGCTTAAGCGTTTAGCTGGCATATTCAGCACTTGCTTGAATTTCGGTAACTTATCCATTAAGTCACGGAACCCCTTCGGAGGATCTGGCTCTTTCAAGAAAGCGAGTAACTTGCCCACATCATGCAATGCTTTAATGTCTTCTTGCCCCATTCCCATGGCAACGCGTTTAGTTGTACCAAACAAGTTACATAAGACAGGCATGTTATAGCCTTTAGGGTTTTCGAATAATAAGGCTGGTCCCCCTGCTCTTAGTGTACGATCTGCGATTTCAGTCATCTCCAAGTAAGGATCGACTTCCATCGTAATGCGTTTTAATTCGCCTTGCTTTTCAAGCTGCGCGATGAAATCTCTAAGGTCACGGTATTTCATTATCTTCTTTTACTATTACAGGGGGAACCTCATTATAAGGTTCCCAGCCAAGGTTACAAGTTACTGTTAAACATACTTAATAATCAAGATGTTCAGTTCAAGTATATCACTTTACTTGCAATCAAACGGAACATGTTCCTTTAATGATACGGTATCAAATTGCTCAGGGAATGTTTTGTTGTGCTGAAACAGTTTAAAGCCTTCATTTTTGCCACTGAAGTAACTCAGCTCATTTCCTTTAATCTGCAATCCGCTCCCTTCACGTAATGCAACAACAACCTCATGAGGGTTGATAACACAGAACTCTTGTAAACGCTCATCACGGGTTTCGCCCATGTGCCCAGAAATATGAGCATCGATATAATGAGGGTTTATTTGCATTGGGAATAGCCCCAGAGACGGCATAATTACGGCGTTGCTTACTGGCATATCATTTGTTGTTCTGATACTTGGGGTCGCTACATTACAACCTGCGCTCCAACCAATATAAGGTACACCACGTTCACGTACAGCACGTTGAATTGCGACTATTAGCCCATTCTCATGTAAGCATTTATTTAACCACCATGTATTACCACCACTCACCAGAATACATTCGGCTTGTTCAATCGCTTCTACAGGGCTTTCGAAATGCTCAATCGAAGTCACTTTAATACCTAAAGCATCGCTCAATTGCTCCGCTCGCTCATCATGAGAACCACGTAAAACAGCATACGGTACCAATACTGCTGACTTAATGTTTTTACGTTCAATCATTTCATTGATTCTTGGCAATGCATAACTTAGCCATACAGGGTTCCCGGAAAGTTTGCCGTTACTCAGTAAAAAGATATCCATGGTGTCTCCTACAAAAAGTATTAACTGCTGTGTTTATCGTATAGCTAATTTTGTAACTACTGAATTAATCTATACTTGTGTGCATGAATAATATTGTGCCATTCATCATTAGTCACATTCTTATGCCTTAATTTGTTATCATGAGCATAAATTTGTTGGATGGGATCAAAAAATGGAAAAATGGTATTTGCTGTATTGCAAACGAGGACAATTGGAAAGGGCTGTTGAACATTTAACTCGCCAAAATGTGGCATGTATGACCCCCATGACCGAAATGGAGAAAGTCGTTCGTGGAAAGCGTACGGTTGTCACTGAAGCGCTGTTTCCTAATTACCTGTTTGTTAAGTTCGATCATGAGCAAATTCATACAACAACGATCCAATCTACCCGAGGGGTCAGCCATTTTATTCGCTTCGGTGCATTACCCGCTGAAGTTCCCGAAGAGATTATTGAGCTGATACAGCAAACACCTATCAGCCATACCCAATCACCGGACCTCCCTTCCCATGGAGATAATGTTGTGATTACTGAAGGTATTTTTGCAGGTGTTAACGCTATTTTTAATGAACCTAATGGCGAATCTCGTTCAATCCTCTTGCTCAATATATTAAATACCACGGTTGAAAAAGTCATTGATAATACTCAATTTAAAAAAGCTATTGAGTAGACTTTGGCATCATATTTAAATATTGAACACATAAAAAAAGCCCATTGCTTAAATGGGCTTTTTTTCACAAGAGTCGCCTACTATGGCTATTCTTCTGGCTCCTCATCTTCATCTCTACGTCGACCTTTGCCAACATAGAAATTAGATAGTAAGACCCCAAGCTCAAATAGCAAGTACATTGGTACCGCAAGTAAAGTTTGTGATAGTACATCTGGAGGAGTCAGGAACATCCCGACAATAAATGCACCCACTAAGATATATGGACGCTTACGTCTGAGAGATTCAGGTGTCGTTACGCCAGTCCAGCATAATAAAATTATCGCTATTGGCACTTCAAATGCAGCCCCAAATGCCAGAAATAATGTCATGACAAAACTGAGGTACTTACTGATATCAGGTATAAAGTTAACGCTATCTGGTGTTGTTTTTACAAAGAAACCAAAAGCTAACGGGAATACCACAAAATAAGCAAATGCCATTCCTAAATAGAATAGGAAGCTACTTGAAACCAGCAGTGGCAGCATTAACCGACGCTCATGCTTATATAACGCAGGCGCGATGAAAGCCCAAATCTGGTACAAAATGACAGGTATCGAAATAAACACAGATACCATCATGGTCAGTTTAATTGGGGTAAAAAACGTCGATGCTACATCTGTCGCACTCATTTGAGAGCCAACAGGTAGCTTATCAATCAAAGGCGCAGCAACAAGGCGATAAATATCATTTGAAAAATAAGCCAGCGCCGCAAAGACGATTAATACCGTAATCAAACAGTTTAGTAGCCGCTTTCTAAGTTCAATCAGGTGGCTAATAAGTGGTTGAGCATCATTGACAGCCATGTGTTATTTTTCACTTTCTGTTTGATTGGAGTTTGTTACTTTAGCATCGAGTGGCTTAGAGTCTGTTGGTGCTGTTGAAGCTGTTTTTTCTTCAACAACCGCAGCCATCTTAGCAGCATACTCAGGATCAGGGTCTGACTCTTGAGTTTGCGAAGAACTAGCATGGGATTCCTTTACCGCTGCATCGTAGTTTTCTGTGATCTCTTTTGCTTTGTTCAACTCAGATTGGACGTCGTTGGTTGTTGCTTGATAACCACTTTGTAAAGACAAAGCAGCATGGCGCAAATCATCCATCGATTTTTTAAGTTCCGGAGAAAGCGTTTCCAAACCTGCTTTCTCTTCGACTTTTTTAAGAGTCTCTTGCAGTTCTTGCAATTTCAATTCTTGTGATAGTTCATTCTGGACATTAGTGGCCATAGAACGCATAGCACGAATCCAACCAGCAACAGTTCTCACTGCTACTGGTAGACGTTGAGGGCCCAATACCACAAGACCGATGATTGCAACTAGCAGTAGTTCACTAAAACCTATGTCAAACACGGTTTATCCCTGCTCTTTATTTTTGCTCTCAACTGGGCTGTCTTTTTTCTCAGCAGCCTGTTGTTCCGTGATATTTTTGGTTGCAAAATCAGCATCTTGCTTTTCTTGCTCTGCTTTTGCAGCTTCATCATCACTCATTGCTTTTTTAAAGCCTTTCAGTGACTCACCTAAATCGGAACCTAAAGAACGCAGTTTTTTGGTGCCGAAAATTAAAATAATAAGCAAAGCAATAATAATTAATTGCCAAGGGCTGCCGAAAGAAGCCATTGCAAATGTTGATTCCATTGTTAATACCTCTATAGTTTTGGGATCAATTGTAACTAACTCTATTATATACAACCAACGCTAAATACGGAAATGATCACAGCCTTATAAACTTGTCGCAAAACAAAGTCTACTTAATTATCCTCTCCTTTACACCAACCTACAAGCCACGACAATGCACCCACAGCCATAAATGCTGCTGCAATTCGAGTTAAGTCAGAAATAAAGAATAAGCTACCACAAAGAATGAAAGTTGCCCCAATTCCTAATAAATACTGTGATTTACGTTGTTTCGTGCGTTGATGCTTTAACTCTTGAGTAAGCTGATCAATATTAGACTGCAAGAATCGATGCTGTTTTAATGCCCCATAAATTAAATCGGGGATTTCTGGTATTTTTTCTGCCCAATAAGGCGCTTTCTCTTTTAACGCTTTAGTGATTGCAGGAAGCCCTACTTGGCTATGAATCCAATCTTCTAAGAATGGCTTTGCCGTTTTCCATAAATCCAGTTGTGGGTATAGCTGACGACCAAGCCCTTCAACATACAATAAGGTTTTTTGTAATAACACTAACTGTGGTTGAACTTCCATATTAAAGCGACGAGCGGTATTGAACAGGTTCAATAACACATGCCCAAATGAAATTTCCGCCAATGGTTTTTCAAAAATAGGTTCGCAAACAGTGCGAATGGCAAATTCAAAATCTTCAACGTTGGTATCTGCGGGAACCCAACCAGAATCGACATGCAGCTCAGCCACTTTACGGTAATCACGATTAAAGAAGGCAATAAAGTTTTCAGCTAAATAGCGTTTGTCTTCTTTATTGAGAGAACCCACAATTCCGCAGTCAATTCCTATATAGAGAGGGTCTTCAGGGTGTTCATAGCTAACAAAAATATTGCCGGGATGCATATCTGCATGAAAGAAACTGTCACGAAATACTTGGGTAAAGAAGACTTTTACGCCTCTTTCCGCCAACAATTTCATGTTGGTTCCCTGAGCTTCTAAAGCCGCAATATCGGAAACAGGAATACCATAAATACGCTCCATCACCATCACGTTTTCACGACAATAGTCTGGATAAACCTCGGGAATATACAGCATGGCGCTGTTTTCAAAATTACGACGAAGTTGAATTGCATTCGCGGATTCACGAAGTAAATTTAATTCATCAATTAACGTTTTTTCGTACTCACGAACAACTTCTTTTGGGCGTAAACGTCGTCCATCTGGAAGAAGTGGAACCCAATTAGCAATTCGGTACATCAACTTAATATCTGCTTTGATAACTGGCAGGATATCTGGGCGAATGACTTTTAAAACAACGTCTTTGCCATTCTCTTTTAATATGGCTGTATGCACTTGGGCAATAGATGCTGACGCCAAAGCTTGCTCATCAAAATTATCAAACCATTGTTCTAACGGTCCGCCAAGCGATTCCTCAATATAGCGACGCGCTAACTTACCGTCGAAACTTGCGACTTTATCTTGTAATAATGAAAGTTGATCGGCAATGGTAGGGGGAAATAAATCTCGGCGAGTCGAAAGCATTTGACCAAATTTGATCCAAACTGGCCCCAACTCCTGCAGCGCCAAACGTAGGCGCTCACCAAGATCTTTATCTTTGTGTTTATTTTTGATCCAAAAAAAACCTAATCGCCCAATTCTTAAAGGCAATGTCAGCTTAATTTTAGGAATCAGCTCATCTAGTCCATAAGAGAGAAAAACCCGAATAATGAAGTAAAGGCGTTTTATTTCACCGGGAGACATTCTTCTCCTCCAACTGATTGAGTCGCTGTTCTAATTGACTCATTGAATTTGAAACTTGCTCAACTTCATCGCTAAAGTGCACTAATTCCAGCTGGCTAGGCGCCATTTTCCACTCTTCCAGAATAATGTCTTTAACGTAAGTTTTTTGGCGGCTAACTAATCGGGAAGCAAGACACGCCCCTTTGCCCAATACTTTACTAATACCTTCTGCAGCAATATCACCAATATAAGGGGATAAATAGTGTGCTGGATTCCAGATCGCTAAATCCAATAATGACGACCAGTGCTGCACAATCTGCATATCGCCTTCAATCACAATATCACCGTGATTGATTAACTGTGAAAGCTGCTGCTTATCTTTCAGCTTAATCAAGGTAAATAGCGATGTTTTAATGGTACAGTCTGCGGGTTCTTGCCATTCACTTAAAACATCAACATGATTTTCAGCAAAAACTAATGTTAGGGTTTTATTCAGCTCTTTGAGCTCAATTCCCATCACTTTACCCGCTAAACGCATTCTTGCTGGTTGTAGCACTTTTTCCTTGAACAACATATGGTTCAAGGATGTTTCCATGAATGCTGTCATTACGGAATACAAAACAGTATTGGGATTTTCAATATGCGCTGATGGTGCTTCCATCTTAGAATTTAAACCCTTTATGTAATGCAACAATACCGCCAGTCATATTGTCATAAGAGACTTGCTCGAAACCTGCATTTTCCATCATCCCTTTCAAGGTTTCTTGATTTGGGTGCATACGGATGGACTCAGCTAAGTAACGATAGCTCTCAGGGTCATTCACAATCGCTTGACCAATACGCGGTAGAATGTGGAATGAGTATGCATCATAAGCTTTATTCAAAGGTTCAATAACTGGCTTAGAGAACTCAAGCACTAATAGGCGTCCACCTGGTTTGAGAACGCGGAACATAGAACGCAGAGCTTTGTCTTTGTCTGTCACGTTGCGTAAGCCAAACGAGATGGTAATACAATCAAAATAGTTATCAGGGAATGGTAACTCTTCCGCATTAGCTTGTACGTAATTAACATTACCGACAATGCCTAAATCACGCAGTTTTTCACGTCCCATTTTTAACATAGAGTCGTTGATATCTGCGAGAACCACTTCGCCTTTTTCGCCAACAAGGCGAGAGAATTTTGCAGTGAGGTCACCCGTTCCACCCGCAAGGTCAAGCACGCGTTGATTACGACGCACACCACTCGCTTCGATTGTGAAACGTTTCCAAATGCGATGAATACCAAAAGACATTAAGTCATTCATCAGGTCATATTTAGAGGCTACAGAGTGAAAAACATTTGCTACGAGGCCAGCTTTTTCTTCTTTCTCTACAGTACGGAAACCAAAATCAATGGTTTCTTTTGTTGGTTCGGTCATTTCTATTATGCCTGTTAATCGTTCAAACTTTTTTGAGAAGTGTAACAGCCTTTGAGTGAAAACCCTATTATAACTCTAAGATTCCGCACAATTAGACTTGTCAGCCCGCTCTGCTAGCTGAGGGTCTATAGATTGCTTAACTTCCACGCCTAACTCTTTAAAACTTTCTGCCTGAGCTAGCAAATTACCTCGACCTTCAGCAAGACGCTTCATAGCTGATGAATATGTGTGATTTGCTTTTTCTAGGCTAGAACCTAATACCTGCATATCATCGATAAACAAACGCAGTTTATCGTACATTTTAGCGGCTCTATCGGCGATTTCTTGCGCATTTTGCTCTTGCCGTTCATATCGCCACAAATTATTAATGGTACGTACTGCCACCAACAATGTGGATGGACAGACCAACATGATATTCAGTTTTAATCCTTCATCAAGTAGCTCAGGAGCTTCTTTTAATGCTAATAAATATGCAGGCTCTATAGGGATAAACATGAGCACATAGTCCAAAGAGCGAACCCCTGGTAACTGATGATAATCTTTACGGCTTAACATTTTCATATGGTTCCGAATGGATGCCACATGATCTTTGATACCTTGCTGCTGCTGTTCTGGGTCATCACTATTAAAGTAATGTTCATAAGCGACCAACGACATTTTTGCGTCAACAACGACATCTTTGCCTTCAGGAAGATGAATGATGACATCTGGCTGGTAGCGGCTATTATAGCCCGTATTGATACTGACTTGTGTTTCAAATTCACTACCGCGGCGCAAACCCGATACCTCTAAAATCCGAGTTAAAATGGTTTCGCCCCAATTCCCTTGAATTTTATTATCGCCCTTTAAAGCTCGTGTTAAGTTGACCGCTTCTTTGGTCATTTGATTATTCAGTTGCTGTAACTGGCGAATCTCATAGGTTAGCGTATGACGCTCTTTTGCCTCTTCACCATAACTTTGTTGTACTTGTTGGCGAAACCCTTCAAGTTGTTCACGAAAAGGTGACAACATCGCCATTAAGTTTTTCTGATGTTGCTCAGAAGCACGCCGTTCGTTCTGCTCAAATATACGATTAGCTAAATTTTCAAACTGTGCCGTGAGGCGCTGCTCACTATTTTGCAAAATTCGCTGTTTCTCTTCGTTCGCCAGTTGAGCTTGTTCAAAGCGAGTCATCACCTCTCGCAGCTCAGCCTCTTGTTCACGGTTAATGTCCCGCTGTGTACGTAGCTCTTGGTCAAGCTTGTCACATTCCTCTTTCCATTGAGCCAAATGTACATTTTTCTCATCGCTCGCGGCCAATTGACGGTATACCTCTTGTAGCTCTCGCTCTTTCCCCGCTATTTTTTGGACAATAGAAAACCAGACCGCTAAACCGCCGACCAAAATGCCACTTAAGGCGCCAATAATTGCATATAAAAGAGAGGTATCCACGAATCCATCCTTACTTTTTAAAATCTAGAGTAAGGTAATGGGATACTGTATAAGTGTCCAGAGGTAAATCTCCCTATGGCGACTTTTTGCGAGCAGCTTCGCAGCTTATCCCATCCAACTAGCGAACCAACGTAAGCCAAGCGCCCCCGGTGCTAAAATGCCAAATGCCCAAATCATTGCGGATGCGAAGTTGGCAATTTGAAAATGGCGTTGGCGCATTTCACAAATTCCTGCGACAAGAGGAACGACCGCGCGCAAAGGTCCAAAAAACCGCCCAAAGAAAATCCCCCAAACACCCCATTTCTCAAAGAAACGATGACCTTTATCTATCATTTCAGGGTTGCGAGAAATCGGCCACATTTCACGGACTTTTTCTTTATAGTGAAAACCAAACCAATAAGAGACCCAATCGCCAAAAAATGCGCCCAAGGCGGCGGCTAACCAAATCGGAAAGAAGGCGATTTCACTTTCACCAATCAACGCACCAAGTCCAAGTAAAATCACGGTTGCGGGGAGCAATAAAGAGAGAAAAGCGAGTGATTCGCCAAAAGCAAGAATGAAGACAATAGGGATCGCCCACACTTCGTGAGCACGAGTGAATTCCGTAATGGCAGTGACAATTTCATTGATGCTCAAGGGTTCGTTCCTAATTTTAATGAGTTGAATAACACTATTATAGTTATAGGAAGTAAATAAAGTTGCAACAAAACCCGCTCATTGCAACTTCAGTGTTTATTAGATTATTCGAGGAAGTAACTTTGTAGCACGCTGCGTTGAGCGTTATCTAAGCCAAAATCTTTTTCTAGCCATTTATCCACATCACCATAATTATTTTCTATGCTTTTCAATGCAGTCTGTAAGAATTCTTCACGTACAGAGAACACATACTCGAATTTTTTTACCACATTCTCACTCATAGTTTTTGAAAATTCTTCCAGTAGGTGATTACGGAATGGCGCTAACGTTTCATTGGTTAATAGGTAATCGTCCATCACCGTATTAACATCCGCGCCCAGCGCAAATAGTACTAAAGCCGAGCCAATTCCAGTGCGGTCTTTACCGACTGCACAGTGTTGCACAAGACCACCTTTTTCCGGTTGCTTCAACATGCTGACCAATTGATGATATGCCGCATTATTCAATGGAAGTAACTCGTAAAGGCGGAACATGAAAGCTTGAGGATCAAATTTTTCTAGCACTTCTGGTGTGAGTTTATCTAAATTCGCACTCACTTCTTTTGCCAGCGGGTTCGCAGGGGCATGCACATAATGAGCGCCACTCCACACCACATCCGGTTTATCCAAAATTTCAGCTTCATCGCGATAGTCGATGATTTGGAAAAGGTTTTGTGACTGTAAGACTTTTTCATCATCTTGGGTTAAGCGGTCTAATGCACCTGAGCGAAATAAAACCCCAGGTTTAATTTTTCCGCCGTTGGATAGTTTTTTTCCACCTAAATCACGAAAGTTAATTCCACCGGTTAAAGGCAGTACAGAGGGGTGAAGGTAAGGTTTGGTTGACATACGTTTTCCCTTTTTAGCGCTGTCATTGCTCAAACTAAAAATAAACGAAATTATCAATTACTTGTAATTTGAGTAACTTAAGAGGCTTCTATTCATTGTTTTAAATGACAATAACAGATTCATCGATGAAGGGAATAAGAAAAACGCGAGAAAATAAATTTTGCGCTGATCAATTAGAGATACAAGAATATTTAAGATACATGGGTAGCATGATGATAACTGAACCCGTTTACCGAAAATCCACAACCGAGTGAAGTCAGTAAACGGGTCAGCTAATTAGGATTACAGCAGGCGACGAGCCGCTTCGACAACAATGCTCAGAACATTGCCTTCTGTTTTTTTCAGAAGCGCTTCATTTGGAATTTCTTGCTGAGTACGGTTAACGATAACGCCAGCAACCATACCTGCACGCAGACCTTGGCTTGCACACATAGTTAACAGCGTTGCAGATTCCATCTCATAGTTCATCACGCCCATATCCTGCCACTCTTTCATTGAGCCTCTGAAGTGGCGCATCACACGACCTGTATAGGTGTCGTAACGCTCTTGACCTGGGTAGAAAGTATCTGAAGATGCAGTAATACCAACATGAACAGTTGCACCCGCTTCTGTCGCCGCAGCATACAGCGCATTAGTACAAGTAAAGTCAGCAACCGCAGGGAATTCCAGCGGAGCAAAATGCTGACTTGCACCATCTAAACGCACTGCACCGGTAGTCACTAAAACATCACCTACATTGATGTTTTCTTGGATTGCACCTGTTGTACCGATACGCAAGAAAGTACGGATGCCTAGCTGAGCTAGTTCTTCAACTGCGATAGAGGTTGATGGACCACCAATACCTGTGGAGCAAACAATCACGGCTTTTCCATCAAGTTCACCACGCCATGAAGTGAATTCACGTAATGAAGCCAAATGCACAGGGTTATCCATCAGACGTGCAATTTTTTCAACACGGTTAGGATCCCCAGGAACAATAGCAACAGTTGCACCCTGTAAGTCACTCTTTTTTAAACCTAAGTGGAAAACGTCAGACATATCAAACTCCTTTACACAATGGCATCATTGAATTAGTACGTTATAGTCAATATAGCGCTTAGCTCGACTTAATTTAGTGACCAATATCGCTTTTAATAGAAACTGATTCACTTCATTTTCATGAAAATGAGATATATATCACAAATAAAGTCCGGTGACATTAAAGCTAATGATGAGATACACCCAGTATAGATGAATGTTTGCGATTATCGAAAAAAAGCGCCTGAATAGGCGCTTTGGATAGGCAGAAGATAAAAAATATTACAATATCAATGTGCTAGACTTACAGCACAACATCAAGGATCAAGACGCCAACCAACCCGATAGCCCACGCTATTGTTGTTGGGATAGACCAAACTATCATTTGCTGTTTAACGTCTTTAATCCCCATCATTCTGTTCACAACCCAATAAAGGCTGTCGTTAAAGTAACCGAAGAACAGAGAGCCCATTGTTGCTGCTTGAGCGGCAACTAATAAGTTGATATCAGGGATTTGGCTAATAATTGGCGCAGAAATCGATGCTGCGGTGATCATTGCAACCGTTCCTGATCCCTGAATTAAACGCACTAACGTGGCAATAATGAACGGTATTAGCACTGGCGTAATCGGTAAATTCGCAACGTGCTCCGCTAAAATTGTTCCCGTACCACTATCACGTAATACTGCACCTAATGCACCACCAGCCCCCGTGACCAGTAAGATAATCCCTGCCGCCTGCAATCCCTCTTCCATACGGTCAATGACTTCTTCTTTCGAGGCTTTTGGCATTAACGTATAGACTGAAATCAATACGCTAATTGAGAGTGCAATAATCGGGGCGCCTAAGAATTGGAATGATTGGAAGTACCAGTTATCATCCATGCCTTGGAAGGTGGCTGTTTTTAGCAATAATCCGTTGATAGCATTAATAAAAATCAACAAGATTGGCGTAATAATAGGTAACAATGATAAGAATAAGCTTGGTAATGGTTTATTCGCTTTTTCTTCCATGTAACGTGCATGCACTTCTTTTAGATCTTCGCTGCCCGTCTCATCTGGCATAAACTCAGGGTATTTGGTTCCTAGCCATTTGGCATAGAACACAATACCGATGACACAGGGTACCGCGAGCGTCATACCCGCTAAAATCATCGCACCAACATCAACCCCAAAGATACCTGCGACCCCTAAAGGACCCGGTGTTGGTGGTACAGTATGGTGAGTTACCACTAACCCACCCGCTAATGCGACCCCAAGCGTTAAGATGCTCCGTTTACCATTTTTGGCTAATGCCTTTGCCAACGGGTAAAGAATGACGAATGCCGAGTCCACAAAGATAGGAATACTGACAATATAGCCGGTGATTGCCAGTGCCCACTCTTCACGTTTTTTCCCTAACCATTTGATAAAGCTATAGGCTATTTGCTCAGCAGCACCTGAAACTTCCAGCACCCTTCCCATCATCACCCCGAGACCGATAACAATACCAATGCTACCGAGGGTCGAGCCAAAGCCCTTTGTGATCACCGTGACGGTTTCAGCCGCGGTTAGCCCACCGGATAACCCCGCAATTGCAGCGGCAATTAGCATGGCTAACAGTGCGTGAACACGCGTTCGTAATACTAAAAAGATAAGGACAAATATGGCCACCGCGAGACCAATAATAGGAATATAGGACATTATTTAATCTCCTATTTTTTCGCGCTATGATGCTTAATAAATGAACGGATCGCATCGCTAAATGATCCATCAGCTCTAAAACCTAAATCCAGTGCACGGCGAATATCAAATTTACCTGGCCAACTTGCCACAATGCGATTAATCGCTTCATCCGGTTCAAAACGAATTAAATCAACGGCCTGTTGTCCTGCAACATCACGCAGTGCATCAATCATATCTTGCACTGTCACGGTGATCCCGGGCAGGTTCACGGTGCGTGAAAGACCAAATTTTTCCGCAGGAATCGACACTGCATGGATGAAGTTGTTGATGACCGTTTCTGGGCTAGATAACCATAGCGCCAGCGCTGGAGACACAGGACAAACACTCTCAATCCCATTAAGAGGCTCACGGATAATACCGCTAGCAAAAGAAGACGCTGCTTTATTCGGGACGCCAGGACGAATACTAATGGTTGGTAAGCGCATCACTCGACCATCGACATACCCTTTACGTGAATAATCGTTCACCATCAGTTCGCACATGGCTTTTTGAGCGCCATAAGAAGACTGAGGGTTTACCACGCAAAGGTCGGTGATTACATCAGGTAATTCACCACCAAATACCGCAAGGGAGCTGGTGAAAAGGAATTTGATGGCAGGGTTTTTAGCTCTAGCGGCTTCAAGTAATTGACGCGTCGCATCAAAATTTACTTTCATGCCTAAATTGAAATCGCTTTCTGCGTGGCTACTCACAATCGCAGCGAGGTGAAAAACCACATCGGTTTGCGCATCAATCAATTTATCTGCGGCTTCTGGCTGAGTTAAATCTAACGCAACACAACTCACGCGAGAATCTTCAATTGGTGATGTAGGGCATTGAATATCCGCTAAAACGAGTTGGCTAAATTTTAATCCTTGGTTGTTTTTAAGCAAAGCAGCGGCTAGCTGCTGGCCCAGAAAACCTGCGCCACCAGTAATAATAACTTTCATTGTCATTCTCCTTGCTATAGCCCTGACGGGCTATGCATCACTCGGTAAGATGTTTTTTTATGTATTTATTAAATGAAGTTTTATATTTTTTTCGACTATCCGTTGCACGACATCAGGCGGTAAATGTTTATCACAAATGATGTCGTGCAATTGATCTAATGGGCAAACACGAAACATACCGTATTTACCGAATTTACTGCTGTCTGAAACCAGTACACATCGACGGGCTACATCCAATAAAGTTTGTTTTATTTGAACTTTTTCCTCATGAGGCGTGGACACGCCATGTTGCAAGTCCCATGAGCTGGTGCTAATAAACGCGATATCCACATTCAGTGTTCGCAACATGGCTGCGGCTGTATTTCCCACACAAGAGTGATTGCGTTTATCAACCTGTCCACCTGTGTGATACAAATTCAGCTGCGATTTATTCATCAAATATTGCATGATAGAAAAATCATTGGTCACAATGGTGAGATTAAAACGCTCACCTAACACACGCGCGATTTCAAACGTGGTTGTTCCCGCATCGAGGTAAACCACCTGACCATCTTCAACCAGTGAGCTGGCAAATTGACCGATTTCGCGTTTGGTTTGATGATGCAGCCTCGCCTTCTCACTCCATGGTAGCTCTTGGCGTAACGCATCATTTAACCGAACTCCACCGCTAATTCCGACAACCTTCCCTTCCTCTTCCAACATGCGAATATCACGTCGAACCGTCATATGAGACACATTCATTAAGCCAACTAAGTCATTGATAGACACAGTTTGGTGCTCATAGACATAGCGATAAATAAAATCACGACGTTCGGAAGGGATCATGCGGTTCTCCTAGGAATTAGCTTGCTTGAGCCAGCCTAAACCGTCTTCGGTGCGTCCTGCTGGGTGGTATTCACATCCCAGCCAGCCTTCATATCCCATTTCATCGAGTTGATTAAAAATCCATGGGTAATTGACTTCACCGCTATCAGGTTCATGGCGAAAAGGTACTGATGCTATCTGAATATGACTAAATTTACCCCAAAGACGCTCAATTGTTTTCAATAAGTCACCTTCCATAATCTGGCAGTGATACAAGTCCAATTGAATAAATACATTTTCGCGATTGATTTCAGGTAAAAGCGCTTCAGACTGCTTTTGGGTCGTTAAGAAATACCCCGGCATATCGCGGGTATTAATTGGCTCGATAAGCACACGAATTCCATGCTCCGCCATCACATCCGCAGCCTGTTGTATGTTCTTAATAAAACAGTTTTTTTGCTCTTCAAAAGTGAATTTTTCATCCACTTTACCTGCCATTGCATGCACTTGCTTACACCCAAGGGCTTTAGCGTATTTCAGCGCCGTTTGCACGCCTTGAGCAAATTCAGCTTCACGCCCAGGAAGAGATGCCATTCCTCGTTCGCCGGCACCCCAATTTCCTGCGGGCATATTAAATAGCGCTTGAGTGAGTTGATGTTTTTTCAATTCACCCGCAATAGCATCCGCATCTTCTTCGTAAGGAAAAAGATATTCAACCCCTTTAAACCCAGCTTGAGCAGCACGTTCAAAACGTTGAATAAATGGAACTTCGTTAAACATCATGCTGAGATTTGCTGCAAATTTAGCCATGTCTATCACCTCATTTCTGTGGGTAACGGCTTTCGAGCTCATGAACTTGCTCTGGCGTTAACGTTGTGAAGCCATGTGGACGTAATGTAATGTACAAGCGAGCGGTATCTTCTAATTCTTCCGCATTGAAAAATGCTTGTCTTAACGTTTTTCCACCGACAACCGGACCGTGGTTTGACAGTAAAATCGCATTATGATTTGGGGCTAATTTCGCGATTTCTTCACCGATTCGGTCATCACCTGGCGGTAAATATTCAATTAATGGTAATTTGCCCACGCGCATCACATAGTATGGTGTGATTGGGGGTAAGCAGTTCGCCGTATCTAAGTTCGGCAAACAAGATAATGCCGTTAACCAAGGTGAATGTAGGTGAACAACCGCTTGGCAATCAGCACGTTGTAAATACATTGCCATATGCATAGAAACTTCTTTTGTGGGTTTATCACCATCAATCCAGTTTCCTTGTGCATCGAGCTTACTCAGACGCTCAGGGTCTAAATCGCCAAAACTTGAGTTAGTCGGGGTGACAATAATGCAGCCATCCGCTAAACGAGCGCTAATGTTGCCAGCGCCGCCGCTACTGTAGCCACGGTTAAACATCGATTTTGCCCAATCCACCAACTCTTGGCGTAGCGCCTTTTCATTACTCATTAAACATCTCCTGTGCTAACTGGAAGAAATTCTCTTGACCGAAATTGCCTGATTTCAGTGCTAACCAGTTACCGCTTGTTAAATCCTGTACCCACGGCACACCCGGTGCGATAGGTGAACCAATACTTAATTGTTCTGTTCCAAGGCTCTGAACCACTTTCCCCGAGGTTTCTCCCCCCGCGATAATGAACGTGTTAAAGCCTTGGTCCTCCAATAAGGTCACCACTTGCCCAAACACATTTTCCACCGCCGTGCTCGATGATGCGGCGCCGTATTTTTCTTGTGTTTGTTTTAATAACTCCGGTGGCTGAGTGGCGTAAAGCAAAGGTGCTAAACCCGTCGTTTGCTGTGCTTGAACCCACGCAGCTAAGGCATTCGCATAGTCTGGATTATTGATACATTCACCGACATCTAACGCCTTACTTGGTGCCACTCGCTGGTAGTTCTGTACTTGTTTGTTGGTCATCTGTGAGCAACTACCTGATAAAATCACGGTTTTCCTGTCTTTTCCTGCCGGCTTAATCCCGCGACTTTCACTTTGCCCCCATGCCACTTGGCTATCTATATTTGCTAGTGCTGCACCCAACCCTGACCCACCTGTTAATAAAGGCAGTGATTGCGAAGCTTGGGCAATAGGCAACAGGTCATCCATGGTAAAACTATCGACGACGGCATAACTCACGCCTTGTTGACGCAACTGTGCTAACTGTTCAGCGACTGCCAAGCTCCCTTTCTGCACTGTTGCTAGATTAATCAACCCAGCCTTCCCTGTTGATTGTTTTTCCATGACTCGCAGCAAATTCGCATCAGTCATTGGCGTGACTGGATGGTGTTGCATGCCACTTTCATTCAGTAATTGACCGTTTACAAACAAGTGTCCATGAACCACAGTACGTCCATTGACTGGCAGTGCTGGGCAAACTAAGGATAAATCTGTACCCAACTGCTTCATCAACGCATCAGTGACAGGACCAATGTTGCCTTTTTCTGTTGAATCAAACGTTGAGCAATATTTAAAGAAAATTTGCTGGCATTGTGCTGATTCCTTCAACCAACGACATGCATTTAGCGAGGAGCTGACCGCTTCATCAACAGGGCAAGAGCGACTCTTTAAGCTCACCACAATGGCATCTACATCATGTGGAATTGGGGTATTTTCATTCGGCTCATTCAGTAATTGCACCACTTTCCAGCCGTTTTGTACCATAAAGCCTGCGATATCCGTCGCGCCGGTAAAATCATCAGCAATCACGCCTAATTTCACTGTCATGCCTTTTTCTCCGGTAAGGTAATTCCTTTGAAGGTTTTAATCACCGCGCTATCATCCTGAGAGCCAAAACCTTCGTTGCTGGCTGAAATAAACATTTGGTGAGCGGTTGCGGCGAGTGGTAGTGGGAAATTCAGCGCTTTTCCGGTTTGCATCACCAAACCAAGATCTTTCACAAAAATATCCACTGACGATTTTGGTGTGTAGTCCCCATCAAGAACATGCTGCATACGATTTTCAAACATCCATGAATTTCCTGCGGCATGAGTCACAATGTCATACATCACATCCAAGTTGATTCCCGCTTTTGCCGCCAACGCCATACTTTCAGCAGCAACCGCGATATGAACACCCGCCAACAGCTGATGGATAGTTTTCACGGTAGACCCTAGTCCAACCTCATCTCCCACTCGATATAAGCGTTCAGAAATGGCGTCAAATACAGGAGCAAGTTGAGTAAATAGTTCAGAAGAACCCGATGCCATTACCGTTAGCTTGCCTTCCGCTGCTTTAATCGCACCGCCAGAAATCGGTGCATCCACCAATGGAAGTTGATACTCAACAAGACGCTTTTCAATCTGCTTCGTTTGCTCTGCCGCCAATGTGCTGTGTAACACAATGATGGTATTTGGGCGAAGCTGCTCTACCAGTGGTTTTTCGCCACCAAACAAAATCCCTTCAACTTGCATTCCATTGACGACGACCATCAACACTGCATCCAACTCGTGGGCGTACTGCGCTGCATTTTTCCCTGTTGCTTGCGCGCCATATTTAAGTAGCGCGTCACACGCTTGAGGATTTAAATCAAATCCATAGGTTGGGATATTTTTTCTTATTAGTGATTGCGCGATCCCCATTCCCATCGAACCCAGACCAATAACGCCAACATGGTTAACGATATTTTTCATCTAGCCCCCTGATGTTGTCAGTTCTAACAATATTGTGAATTCTGGTGAATATTCACACAATCAAATTCACAAACACATGACTACCATCACACTAAAGAGAATATAAAATTTAACCAAATTTCATTTATTATACTGAAATTTAACAAGATAATAATTTCACACCGCCTTCTACTCCTTCACAAGAAAGTGTGATAAAAATTGTGAGCATTCTGATGCATTTCTAGTCAGTGTATTTTGGTGAGTATTTAATTCCCACTATTCCTTCTAATTTTGATTGACCTGTTGAGTAAATTCCCCAAAATAGCCGCCTATTATTTTTTGTAAAATGTTCCATACTTGGTATTGAACACATTAATTACGTTATCGAGGAGTCAAAAATGGGTCTGTTTGATCAAATGTTAAGCATGGTTGCTGGTGATAAACTGCAACAGTTTCAATCCGTTATTGATTGGGTTGAAAAGCAAGGCGGGCTCGCTGGTGTCGTCGATAAATTTAACACTGAAGGCTTAGGCGGGATTGTTTCATCTTGGATTTCAGAAGGTGAAAATTTGCCAGTGGATGCTAGCCAGTTAATGCAAGTCTTTGGTGACTCAGGGATCCAAGAACTCGCTCAACGTGTCGGCTTAGATCCACAACAAGCAACAGATATGGTTGCCAAGTACCTACCCACTTTAGTTGATAGTGCGACTCCGAACGGTGAATTACCTGAAAATATTGATTTAGCGTCAATTGGTATGAATTTACTGAAACAAAAACTGTTTGGCTAAGTTCCGCTTGTGACAAGAAAGACTAATGAAAAAGCCCACTCATTCGTGGGCTTTTTACTCAGTTAGCGTTGATACTCATTACGCAGTTTTTTCGCGGCTTCCACCATATTAGCTAACGCTTGGCGAGTCTCCTCCCAACCTCGGGTTTTTAAACCACAATCTGGATTGACCCATAAACGCTCGGCAGGCACCCGCTGCGCAGCCTTGCGCAGCAACGCCACAATCCATTCAACATTCGGCACGTTCGGTGAGTGAATATCATAAACACCTGGACCAATCTCATTAGGGTAATCAAAATCTTCAAACGCATCGAGTAAATCCATATCTGAGCGCGATGTTTCAATAGTGATCACATCTGCATCCAATGCGGCAATAGAATCCATGATATCGTTAAACTCGCAGTAACACATATGGGTGTGGATCTGAGTCTCATCTTCCGCGATAGCAGCACTCAGTTTAAAGGCATCCACCGCCCACGTGAGATATGCTTTCCATTCATTACGGCGTAGCGGTAAGCCTTCTCGCAATGCTGGCTCATCGATTTGAATGATGCCAATGCCCGCCTTTTGTAAGTCATCCACTTCATCACGCAGCGCTAACGCAATCTGCTTCGCGATAGTTTCACGGCTCACATCTTCACGCGGGAATGACCAACACAGTATTGTCACCGGACCTGTCAGCATTCCTTTCACCGGTTTATCCGTCAACGACTGTGCATACTTCGCCCACTCCACGGTAATAGCTTCTGGGCGGCTAATATCACCAATGATCACAGGTGGCTTCACGCAGCGAGAACCGTAACTCTGTACCCAACCATTTTGCGTAAAGATATAGCCATCAAAGTGTTCACCGAAGTATTCCACCATGTCATTTCGCTCAGCTTCACCATGCACGAGGACGTCAATATCCAGTAGCTCCTGCTCCTTGATAGCTTGTTTGATGTGCTCACTGATACTGGTACGGTAATTCAGTTGATCCACATTGCCTTTTTTGAAATCAAGACGCAAAGAACGAATTTCACTGGTTTGCGGGAAAGAGCCAATTGTCGTAGTTGGCCACAACGGTAGATTAAAACGTTGGCGCTGAAGTTCAGCACGCTCTACATAAGGACGAGTACGCTCGGTATCTTTCGCGTTAATTGCCGCTAAGCGCTGAGCGACCTGCGTATTATTGACTCGAGAAGAGGTGCGACGAGCACGAATAGGCGAACTATAGGTTTCTAGCGCTGCGATGTTTTCTGCCGTTGGTTGATTGAGTGTTTTCGTCAATAACGCCAGTTCTTCACATTTTTGCAGTGCAAACGCAAACCAGCTTTTCACTTCGGCATCCAAACGCGTTTCATCATTTAAATCAATTGGGCTATGCAGTAACGAGCAAGATGAACCGACCCACAGAGTGCGCTCTCCTAGCAGCGGTTTCACCCGTTGGAATTTCTCGCCTAAATCCCCTTTCCATACGTTACGCCCATTAATTAACCCTAACGAAAGCACCCAGTCCTTAGGAAGTGCTTGATGCAGTGCCGCGATATCATCCTTGCCCGCAACCAAATCCACATGTAGTCCTTGCACTGGCAGTTGTTTAATCACATCCAAGTGATGACTAATACCGTCAAAATAGGTGGTTAATAGTAAATTCGTTTTCCCTGTGAGGGCTTGATAAGCCTCTTGGTAGGCTTGCTGCCATTTGATAGGTAAGTCTAATACCAGTGCAGGTTCATCAATTTGCACCCATTCCACACCTTTTTCAGCGAGTCGAGAAAGTATCTCTTGGTATGCGGGGAGTAAATCCTTCAGTAAAGATAATCGGTCGAATGTCGGTCCTTTCACTTTCCCTAGCCATAGGTAGGTAATCGGTCCAATCACCACTGGCTTCACTTTATGCCCAAGCTTCAACGCTTCATCCACTTCATCAAACAGCTGATTCCACGACAATTTGAACTGTTGCCCTTGCTGGAATTCTGGCACGATATAGTGATAGTTAGTATTAAACCATTTTGTCATTTCCCCTGCGGCAGCAGGCTTGCCCGTAGGGGCACGACCGCGAGCCACACGAAATAAAGTATCTAAATCAACAGTGCCATCTTCATTTTGATGACGCGGTGGAACGTTACCGAGTAATAAACTGGTCGTTAATACTTGGTCATACCATGCGAAGTCGCCGACTGGCAGCAGGTCTATCCCTGCATTTTTTTGTTGTTCCCAATGGCGAACACGCAGTTGGTAGCCCGTCTCAAGAAGTGCAGTTTGGTCAATCTTGCCTGCCCAATAATCTTCTTGTGCACGTTTTAGTTCTCTTTTCAGACCGACACGCGGAAACCCAAGTGTATGATTTATAACAGACATATTGACCCCTTAAAATATTTAGCCGTCTAGATGTTTACACATCTATAATCAACAGGTACTGTATAAAGCACAAGCGCAAATTATTCATCGTCAACTTGAAGGTTTCTCATGATCGAATTAAAACACTTAAAAACGTTGCAGGCGCTCAGCCAATACGGATCATTAGCTGCCACTGCGACGCACCTGCATCAGACTCAGTCTGCGCTATCTCACCAATTCAGTGATTTAGAGCATCGCTTAGGCTACAAACTGTTTGTACGTAAAACCCAACCTGTGCATTTTACGCCTCAGGGCGAAGTGTTGCTTCAACTCGCACAACGCATTTTACCGATGGTCAAAGATGCGATTCGCGTCTGTAATGAGCCAACCGTAAGCACTTTGCGTATTGCTATTGAATGCCACAGCTGTATCCAGTGGCTAACGCCGGCTTTACAACAGTTCAGACAGACATGGCCGCAAGTGACTGTTGATTTTAAATCTGGCGTGACGTTTGATCCGCAACCTGAATTGCTCTCACGAGAACTAGATATCGTCATGACTTCGGATATTCTTGCGGAGCAAAACTTACATTACACCCCTATGTTTGATTATGAGGTGAAGCTGGTGGTGGCAAATGACCATCCGTTAGCACAAAAGCCGTTGATTGAACCCCATGATCTCGCCAAAGAGACGCTGCTGATTTACCCAGTCCAACGCCAACGCTTTGATATCTGGCGTCATTTCTTGCAGCCTGCGGGAGTTTCACCCAACATTAAAACCGTCGACAATACATTAATTTTAATTCAGATGGTGGCGGCCAAAATGGGTATTGCGGCATTGCCTCACTGGGCAGTCGATTCCTTTGAAAAACAAGGTTTGATTAAGACAAAAACATTAGGGAATGGGCTATGGAGCCGACTGTACGCTGCATGTCGTGAAGGAGAACAGCGTCAGCCAGCCATTGAAACATTTACCAATACAGCTACTGATCACGCGGTAGAGAATTTGTCTTATGTGAAGCCGGTTCAAGGATCCAGCGCTTATGCACCCACAGAGAAGCAATTATCAGACTCGATCCCATGGTAAAGCTGATCCAATTAGGGTGTTGCTGCCAAATTGCAAAGTTAACCAACAACCCTGCTGGAACCATCATGTTATTCATAATAGCAAGGGTTCCGGCATCCACCTTCGTTGCCCCATAGTTCCACATAAAGTAACCAATACCCGACGCAACCATGCCTAACCACAATAAAACAATCCATTGGGCTTGGCTTGTCGGCACCATCGCCTTATTACCAAACAGCAGCCATCCCACCAACGAAATCAGGGTTGCACCAATATAAAACCACGAAAAAGCTTGATGTTGAGGAATAGGATGCACTTCCATTAAACGCTTATAACCAACTTGCCCAAGGGCAAAGAAGATGTTGGCAAGCTGAACAAACATCAATCCAACCCAGAATGACTCACTTAAATGATCATAACGAATAATGGCAGCGCCAATCACAGCGAGAATAGAGCTAAATAAGTAGCCTATACGTAGACGCTGGCGCTCTAAAAAGTCGTAAATCAGTGTGACGTAGAGAGGAGTTAATACCGTAAATAGCAAAAACTCAGCCACGCTCAGGTATTTATAGGCTTGGAAAACAAAGTAATACATGATCCCCAGCTGGCAAGCACCCACCAGCATGTACAACAAGATCACTTTGGCGCTGAAATTACGCCAGCGAAGGAAAGGAAGGAATACCAAGGCGGCCAAACTCACACGAATCAGAACAGATAACCAGCTATCCACCTGCCCTGCAAGGTATTCCCCCATTAAACTAAAAGACGCTGCCCACAGCAGCGTCGTAATCACGAGTAACCACATTGCTATCCACTCTTAAGCACGATTGTCTATCAAACAAGAATGCCCGTAGAATACTCGGTTTTTCGTTTTAATGCTCTTTTTCGATCAGCACGGCTTCCAATAAATCCAGATCCACCAGCAAGCTTTGCAAGGTTTCATTACTGATTTTCCGTGTTGCACGCAAGTGATAGAGCTCACCACGTTCTGCACGTAGCGCCGTTAAGCGAAAACGCCGTTCAAGGTCTTCAACCTGCAAGTTGTGTTCCATCTCGTCTTGGTCGGCGGTTCGACGGCGTAAATGACCAATCACCCTTGTCGCGACCTCGTTGATGTCTTCCGAATCTAATTGCTCTTCCGCATCCGCCGATAAACGCTCTTGCATCTTGTTCAAGCTGACAATCGCCACTTCTGCCATTGCGGCTTTCGCCATACGGATCTCGTTGATATCCGCCTCTTTATCCCCCACTTTAAAATTGCGCAGCAGGAGTGGTAACGCCACAACGCCCGCAAAAATGGAAAATAAAATAACCCCTGCGGCGATAAACACCAGCTGGTACCTTGCTGGGAACGGAGAACCATCGGTTAGAAACAATGGCACAGAGAGCACACCCGCTAAAGTAATAGCCCCGCGAACCCCCGCGAAAGAAGCTAGCCACAGCTCACGCACAGTATAATTTGCAAATTGAAGCGGACGCTTTTTCAGGAAGAGGCGGCTAAATCTTTTCATCAGCCACAACCAACAGAAACGTAAAATCAGTAAGGCGAAATAGATGATAACGACTGCGGTAAATAGCATCCACGTTTCAACGCTTGGATCGAGTTCCGCTTGAACGACCGACGTTTCCCAGATGCCCGGTAGTTGCAGACCCAGCATAATGAACACTAAACCGTTAAAGACGAACTCTAACATCGACCAGACGCTGTCCGCACGCAGGCGCATTGCTAAAGGTGCATTGCGAATAACACCGGATTTAGTGATAGTCATACCCGCCGCCACCGCGGCTAAAATACCGGAGAAACCGATATGTTCTGCAATCATGTATGATGCAAATGGCAGCAACAACATAAATACGATCTGTGTTGCAGGATCATCACCACTCCAACGGCTCATCAAACGTAGAGATTTACTGTATAGCCAAGTGACGGCAACACCGGCTAACAAGCCGCCCACTGCCACTTTAATAAATTCAATGGTAACCTCAGAGACACTGAAGACCATGGTTCCCATCGCAATGGCGACGGCAAATTTTAACGCGACCAGACCTGAAGCATCGTTCATCAATGCTTCACCCTCTAGAACGCTCATCATACGCTTAGGAATGCGCCCTTTACCCACAATAGAGGACAACGCCACCGCATCCGTTGGGGATAATACCGCCGCCAGAGCAAAGGCCGCAATAAGTGGAATACCGGGCATTAGCCAGTAAATCAGATACCCAATCCCGACGACTGTCACCAAGACGAGCACCAACACCAGAATAAAAATTTCTCTTCCATTCTGGAAAAATTCACGGGTTGGCGTTTTCCAGCCATCGACGAATAACAGAGGGGGGATCAACAGAACCATAAATAGTTCAGGATCAAAAGAGACATGCAATCCAAATTGAGGCCACGCCAACAATGCACCGATAGCTATCTGAATAAGAGGAAGGGGAATACGGATAGGGATGACTTTCGTCACCACTCCAGAAACTGAAACAGCCAAAATCAAAATAAGAATAGTAAAGAAAATTTCCATGTTGCCCTTACTTATTGACTAATGCATACCCTAAATATCGCAGCTTAAAGTATAACGGGATAACCCAAAATTTGCCTGCCGCCGCATAGTAAGAGATAGCACCGTCCAGACCATGAGATTTTCAGTCAAGGCAGTCACTCATTGAAAATAGGCATTTTCACTTCATTTTCCGCCTTACCACTATTCTATCCTTAACAAGCTATCTGACGGGAAAATAATTTTAACTTTAGAATTAATCGCAACAATCCGTTAAAGGGCGACAATGGATGCCGCCCTATCATGAGAATTACCTTTAGATAGCGAGGTCGGCAGCATAAAACGCTACCAGTAGAACCGCGATAACGACGCTACCTAGGTTTAGCTTACGCCACTCACCCGCACAGATACGCCCAATAACCAGTGATGCAAAACCTAACATAATACCGGTAACGATATTACAGGTTAATACGATGAACACCGCACACAGTAGACCTGACATCGAATCCACAAAATCATCGAAATCCAATTTCGAGACATTGCTCAGCATCAACAGACCCACATACATTAGCGCTGGCGCTGTTGCATACGCAGGAACCAGATAAGATAACGGTGATAAGAACAAGATAAATAAGAATAAAATACCGACAACCACCGCGGTTAAGCCTGTACGACCACCCGCAGCAGTTCCTGCTGCTGATTCAATATACACGGCAGCTGGGGATGCACCGATTGCCCCTGCAAAAATACTGCTCACTGAGTCAGCGGTTAATGCCTTTCCACCATCGATAATTTGGCCGTCTTTATCCAGCAAGTTAGCTTGTCCTGCCACAGCACGAATCGTACCTGTCGCATCGAAAACCGCTGTCATGACTAACGCCAGAACACTTGGTAGAACCGCAGCTTGCAGAGCCCCCATGATGTCCATGTTAAACATCAGAGCCAAACCATCTTCCCCCAATGAAGGCAGCTTAAAGAAACCTTGATACTTCACCGCAGGATCGAAAATTAACCCAATAATTGAGATAGCGATAATCACCAGTAATACCCCACCCGGCACACGGCGTTTTTCTAACCCAAAAATTACCGCTAATCCAATCAGGGACATTAAAACTGGGAATGACGTAAATTCACCCAATGCCACAGGTAAGCCAGCATTTGGGTTTTTCACTACTAAGCCAACACCGGTAGCGGCAATAAGTAATAAAAATAGACCAATACCAATACCGGTCCCGTGCGCCACACCCATTGGCATATTACGTAAAATCCAACTGCGGATCCCAGTGATCGAGATAATGGTGAATAAACACCCCATTAGGAACACGGCCCCGAGTGCAACTGGGATACTGATATGTTGCCCTAATACTAAGCTAAATGCCGTAAATGCGGTGAGTGAGATGGCGCAGCCAATTGCCATCGGTAGATTCGCCCACAGCCCCATTAATAATGAACCGAAGCCAGCCACTAAACAGGTTGCAATAAACACAGCAGTAGGAGGAAACCCCGCCTGCCCTAGCATACCTGGCACCACGATGACAGAATAAACCATCGCTAAGAATGTGGTTAATCCCGCAATGATTTCGCGGCGTACTGATGAGCCACGCGCTGTGATCTTAAAATATGAATCCAATTTGCAATTGGATGAAGCCTGTTGGCCTGCCATGGTATACCTCTGCTATTAATTTTAGAAAATTCTATGTCACTATTTTTACTAAGCAATTTTTTAATTTTGCCCAAATGCTTAGCGAACATTGTCTCAGCTTTAAATCCACGTAAACGATTACTTTTTTGAAAACACTCACTGAACCGAGATATCTATCAAGGCAAAATTATTCTCTAGGAACAGTACGCAATCGTTTGGCTTTTAGAGCAAAGTGAGGCAAATTGTGAAGAGCGTAATTATCGTTCGAAAGGGGGGAATTGATCAAGTGTTTTATGCCTGCCTATTTTTCAACCTGACAAATGCAAAAAATATCAAAAATGAGCTGTATCTTTGCGATTATCCAGAATAGTTAAGTTTATTCACCTTTATATACCTTTCGTTTAAAGACAAATTTAAAAGTATTGATAAACTATTTAATAATAATTTTTTATTATTTATAAAAATCATCTTTTTATAAAAGCATTTATTTCCAACACTGATTAAATAATTAATTTACTCAGTGATTGTTTTTATAAAAATATTTTCAATATAACATTTAAATATTCTCTATAAATACCATGTCAATGACTGCACCATCCATTACAACACCAAAGAAAAGCGCCTTAATGCTTTTTTTTCTGTTTTTACTTATTTATCTTCTTCCTGGAATTTATGGTCATAGCCCATGGAAACAGGACGAAAACTACAGTTTTGGTATCATCCAAACCATGTATGAAACCGGAAATTGGCTTGTTCCGACCAATGCTGGTGAACCATTCATGGAAAAACCACCATTATATTATTGGACCGCTACCGTTTTTTCTCATCTGCTTTCAGGTGTTATGCCACTGTATGATGCAGCACGCAGTGCCAGCCTATTTTTTTCTATTATTAACTTTTCCTTTTTTGTTTTATTAGCACGTCGTTTTTTTAAATCTGAACATTTTGCAGATGCCCGTATTTGGACAGCATTTGCATTGTATGTTTGTGCTCCGGGGGTATTACGTCATACCCATGAAATGTTTACTGATGTTTCGTTAATGACGGGAGCGACAATTGGTTTATATGGCTTATTAGGGCTGATTCAACAGCAAAAAATTACCGCATCTGCCTGCTGGCTTGCCCTTGGGACAATCATCACTACGCTTTCTAAAGGGGTGTTTATTCCTGGCGTTTTATGGATCAGCCTATTACTCGCGCCTGTATTTATCACACAATGCCGTATTAAACTATTTTGGCTACCTACTCTATTGGCGGGGGTTGTTGCTCTCATCGCAATTTTACCTTGGCCAATCATGCTGTATGTACAGCATCCAGAACTGTTTGTTACTTGGTTTTGGGAAAATAATATTGGTCGTTTCCTTGGATTCTCCGTTGAAAAACTCGGCGCAAAAGCGAATTTTACGCGAATTCCTTCTGCCATTGTGTTCTTTGCCCTACCCGCGGGACTACTTGCAACCGCCTATTTCCTACGCCACCCACTGAAACGCCTTCGCGATCGTAATGAATATTTACTCGTCATTTTCCCTGTATTGGGTGTGACGTTCTTGCAAATGTCTGCCAGTGGTCGCGCACTCTATTTACTGCCTTTCATTGCTCCGATGGCGATTTTAGCAGTACATACTTTGGGCTGGTTTTCCGATAAAGCCTTAAACGTATTTGCACGTTTCTCGGCACTATTTTGGTCGGGACTCATTCTCTTTTTGTGGATCTGTTACGTGATTGTGCTTATGGGGCACCAAGCACAATGGTTACCTGTATTTGGGCGCTGGCTTCCTCTTGATTATCATCTGGAATTTTCAATTTTTTCATTGATTTCGGGTATGTTTATTACCTGTTTTTGGTTCTTTCGTCATCGCTTAATCTCTTCTTCCAATACAGCGTTCCTCGCCATGAGAAATTGGTCACTCGGTATGGTGAGTGTCTGGAGCATTATCCTGACGCTGTTTGTTGGTTGGATTGATTACTCGAAAGGCTACGAAGGTGTATTCGTGGATCTTCGTCACCACTTGGAAGGGCAATTCGCCCCCAATGACTGTATGGCATCTCAAGGTCTTGGGGAGTCGGAAACACCTATGCTCTATTATTACACGGGTATTTTGCACCAAAGGCAGATGCACTTTGAAAAACCGCAACACTGCCGCTGGCTTATTGTCTATTCCAAAGCAGTAAACCCTGCACCTGAAGGCATGGAATTCTTTTGGTCGAATCACCGCCCTGATGAATTCCACGAAAATTTAGTGGTTTACCGCGCGACCGAATAAAACAATCCCCGAGCTAAAAACTCGGGGATTGTTTTCATCTGTTGAAATGAGTAGATTCTATTGCGCTTGCTGCTGAATTGCTTGTGCACCGTATTTTTCACGGGTAAACCATAAAAATAATCCGGCAATCCCAATCAGCAAAATAGGTAAACCAGAAGGTGAAATCGCAGTTGCAGCACCCGCTAATAACGGACCTGAAAGATTACCAATTCCCCATAACATAGCTGCTGCGGCATTCGCAATAATGAGCTCATTACCCCTGAAATATTGCCCTATTTGCACCAATGCAATGGTATAAATTGCTCCCGCCGTTGCGCCTAGCACAAACAGTAATACCCAAATAAAGTAAGTATGCGTAATCCAGAAGGGCAACAAGATGCTCGCCCCTAGCGTGACAACACCACAAATGCGGTACAATTTTTCGCGATTCATATGGTCAGCAAGCCAGCCAAAAGGCAATTGCATGATGGCATCCCCTGCCAGAATCGCACTGATCATCATCGCAGCAACTGCTTCTGTATGCCCCATTCCCATGCCATAAATTGGGAACATAGATAGAATCGTGCCATCAAAAAAAGCAAAAAATAAAATGCCAGCACAGATTCCGGGGGCGACTTTCACAAACTGCGTGATCGAAAAATGAGATTCAGAGGCTGTTTCGGTTAGCTTATCCCCGATTTTCTGATCCATCAGTAGGAATAAAGCAACTGAAATTAAGTGAATTAGCGTACAAATGAATAGTGGCGATTTATCTTCCACGCCATAGTAAGCAATAAAAGAGGGACCTAATAGCTGGCTGACAGTAAACACGGTCGTGTAAATCGCTAATATACGCCCACGTTTGTTTTCCGGAGATAGCTCATTGATCCATGTCTCTCCTAAGCAAATCATCACTCCGCTGGCTAACCCCGTAATCAACCGTAGCGGAAACAGTAACCATAACGGTAGTGAACTCAATAAAGGTAATAAACTGATAGCGGAAATAATCGTAGCGATAAGCATCGCTTTGCGCTTACCACTCCACCGCACAATACGCTGTACCACTGGCGCGATTAAAAACATTCCCAACGCGGGCGCGGCAGAAATAATGCCAATATACAATTCCCCGACACCAAAATTATTCAGTCTCAGCGCCACCATAGGGATACTGAGACCAATCACAATACCGATAACAGCAATGCTGGTTGTAATCGTAAAAATAGCAAAAGAGGCGGAACGTCGAAAATGTTGGAAACGCTGATTGTCAGGGCTCATTTTTGTATTAATCCGCTAAATTAGAATCACCCAGCGGATATAAACTCCAAAATATTATTATTTAATTGAAATAAAAAGCTGTTGTATGTTTATCTATCAGAATAATGCAAATAAATTATACCACGAATTTAATCAACAAAATAAGACACTCAAAAATAAGAAATATTATATTTACAACAATGTATTAAAAATTTATCTTTCCATTTATCATCTACCAGCAAAATATTATTTTCATAATATCGAATTTCTGACATTTCATATTTAAGATGTTAGAATTGGCAGCAGAAATTAGAGTTCATGGAAGCTAGATGTAGGAAAGTAATATCATGGAAAATAAAATAAATATAAAAATTGGTCAGAAAGTTCGTTTATTGCGCCAAGCGAGAAATTTGTCTCTCAGTGAGCTATCGCACTTATCGGGCATTTCTAAAGCCGCCCTCTCTAAGCTTGAATCGGGAGATTCGAACCCGCGTATCGACACTTTAGAATCCATAGCTGCCGCACTGCGTTTTCCTCTCAGTGATTTATTTACACGCCAAAATGAATCCTATCCCTATTTAGTAAAATCGACACCACTCGAAGGCGACTATTTAGAACAATTTAAATTCCGCATTAGCATGGGAAATGTGTCTGAGATCTGGCAGCTAAGTATGAAGAGAGGCGCGATTATTAACAGTCCCGCCCACATGGTGGGTACCCATGAGCATATTATGGTGCACTCAGGTTCCTTAATGCTGCGATTGGACGATGAACATAGTGTGGTACTTGACGCTGGGGATTTTTATGCCTTCAGCGGAGATTTTCCTCACGCTTATTTATGTATTGAAGGGGATGTCCATGCCACTGTCGTGATGACCTATGCTCATTTAAGTGATGGCGTTTAATTTATCAGCCTACCATCCCTGTAGGCCAATCATGCTCATTAAGAATTACTGCACATAATCCTGCATAATTTCAAATACGCGAAGGTCATCGCTAAAACGCACTTCACGGACATCTTCTAGCTTTTCAACTTGGTTAACCATTTGAGATAAGCGTTCATCTTTCTGAACTAATAACCAGATTCTACTTTCGTCCTTATCTTTAATTGGCATACACAAAATGCCATCCACGTTAAATGCTCGACGAGCAAACAACCCACAAATATGTGACATGACGCCCGGATGGTTGCGAACAATTAATTCTAAGGCGATTGGATGATGTTCAAATACCATAATTACGCTCCGATCATATCAATATTAGCGGCACCGGGAGGAACCATTGGATATACCTTCTGATTCACATCAATCAAGGCATGAATTAAGCACGGTCCTTTAGTGTTCATAATCGCTTCCAGCGCCATTTCAGGATCGGCCTCATTATTCAAATCACACGTTTGGAAACCAAACCCAGAAGCAATCTTAATAAAATCCGTCTGATAAGGATAAGCTGCAGCAAATATCCGATTTTCAAAAAACAGATCTTGCTGCTGGTACACCATTCCCAATGCTTGGTTATTCATTAGAATAATTTTAATGTTTAACTGATGCTCGGCAGCAGTGGCTAATTCCTGAATATTCATCATCAAGCTACCATCGCCAGAAAAACACACGATAGTTTTATCTGGGTGAGCTAAGGCAGCACCAATGGCGGCTGGTAATCCAAAGCCCATCGTACCCAAACCACCTGACGTCAACCATTGGCGAGGGCGCGATAATGGGTAAACTTGTGCAGCCCACATCTGATGCTGCCCCACATCTGTTGTTACAATCGCCTCTTCACCCGCAGCTCTTGCCGTCGCTAAGACTAAACCATAGTGATCTAACGGATCATCCGCATTCGCTAAATTCAGCGGATAATGAGTTTTCAGATCATTAACTTGCTGCACCCATTCTTGGCGATCATTACGCTCAACTAATGGCAGCAGTAATTCTAAGATTTGCCCTGCATCCGCATGAATCGCAATATCAGGACGCTTAATTTTACTGATTTCAGCTTTATCGATATCCACATGAATAATTTTGGCATTTGGACAAAACTTTTCTGCTTTACCAATAGCACGATCGTCAAAACGTGCACCAATAACAATCAGCAAATCAGACTCTTCCATTACCATATTAGTACTACGCGCCGCATGCATACCCAACATACCCAAATACAGCGGATGGCGCATTGGAATGGTTCCTAATGCCATCAACGTCATCGTGGTTGGTAACGAGGCTTTTTCTGCAAATGCGATAGCCGTCGCAGTCGAGTCTGAGCTAATCACCCCACCACCAAAATAAAGCACTGGTCGCTTAGCTCGGTTGATCATCTCCGCCGCTTGGATCACTTTCTCCATATCGAAGCTTGGTGTTTTATCCTTCGGTAAAACCTCTGGCAAGGTCTCTAATTCAATGGTTGCTGTTTGAACATCTTTCGGAATATCAATCCAAACAGGTCCCGGACGCCCTGATTCAGCGATGCGAAAGGCTTCGCAGATAACCCGAGGCAGGTCTTCAATGCTACGCACCAAATAGTTGTGTTTCGTAATCGGAATTGAAATACCGTAAGTGTCCACTTCCTGAAATGCATCAGTACCAATCATAGAAGAAGGCACCTGCGCAGTGATGCAAACCAATGGAATAGAGTCCAGTTTGGCATCCGCAATGGCAGTGACTAAGTTCGTTGCACCGGGACCGCTTGAAGAAATACAGACCGCGGCTTTACCTGTGCTACGCGCGATTCCTTGCGCAATGAAGCCAGCGCCTTGCTCATGGCGCGCCAGTATGTGACGAATTTTTTTGCTCTGCCCCAGTGCATCGTAGAATGGCAATGCCGCCCCGCCCGGAATCCCAGAAACAAGAGTAATTCCATGTTCTTCCAACAAATGGACGATTAATTCTGCGCCTGTAAAACAGGTTTTTTGTGGTGATGTTGTGCCCGACTCGCTCATAATTTTTTATTCCTTCACTAGCCTGCGGATCCGAGTTTTAGGTCATAAAAAAACCCCGCTCGGTTTGCGCCGGCGGGGTTTCTAAATCGCGTGATTTGTTCCCGTTACGGCGCTAAGCCCACGACCACCACCACACGCACGACTACCGCGGCTAGTGGCGCGGTAAGTAGTAGGTTTGAACGGTTAGCAGTCATTTTCACGGGGTTTTCCTGTAATTTAATTCTGTCTAGTTAAAGTCTGTCTGATTTTTCGTTATTGTGTTTGCTGCATTTAAGAAACCATAAAATCCTAACCTTCACAACCCTTTTTTTCGTTTTTCTTGGTTGCGGATTTCAAATGAGAGACGCATCACAAAATATTGTTGTGTTGTGATAACTTGAATTAAGTTTTCCATAAAAAAATAAAGCCCTTAAATTTAAGGGCTTTATTTAATGACTTGAATTTTCTAATAGAAAAATTAGAACGGGATATCGTCATCAAAATCCATTGGTGGTTCATTCGATTGTGGTGCTGGTGAACGCGCTGGTGCTGCGCCGCCGCCACTGAACTGTTGCGCTGCTTGTGGCTGCTGTGGTTGACCCCAACCGCCTTGTCCGCCGCTTTGGCCTTGTGATGGTGCATCACCACCGCGACCACCCAACATTTGCATTGAACCGCCGATATTCACCACAACTTCGGTGCTGTAACGATCTTGACCACTTTGGTCTTGCCATTTACGCGTTTGCAGTGAACCTTCAATATAAACTTGTGAACCTTTTTTCAGATATTCGCCGGCAACTTCCGCTAATTTGCCGAAAATAACAACACGGTGCCATTCTGTTTTTTCACGCATTTCACCGGTTTGCTTGTCACGCCAACTTTCAGAAGTTGCCAGAGTCAGGTTAGCGACAGCTCCGCCGTTAGGCATATAACGGATTTCTGGATCTTGTCCTAAGTTACCGATAAGAATTACTTTATTTACGCCTCTGCTGGCCATTTGTTACTCCTGATGCATTGAATTTTTAATCTCTGGACTGACCGTGAAGTTTAACACGACCTATCTGTATTGCACCATAAATTGAGATTGCTTGATGAGAAGTTGCGAAGCACTTTCCAAATTTAAGTGAAATCTGCATTACTGGTTTTTAGTATAGACGCTAATTATTCACACTACAGATAAGTTGTCATCTTCACCCTCTGGAATGAAATATAAAGAGCACATATACTGTATATCCATTCAGCAAATTTTGTGCAATACTAACTTGTTCGTTAATACTTGCTCTTTCGTTTATTCGTACTGCCAAGTTTATTTTTGTTCACTATCAATTCATTCGGGAAGTGGTAAATGGAGAATATCGAAGTCCGCGGCGCTCGCACGCATAACCTAAAAAACATCAATCTCATCATCCCCCGAGACAAGCTGATAGTTATTACGGGGCTATCTGGCTCAGGGAAGTCATCCCTTGCCTTTGATACCCTCTATGCCGAAGGTCAGCGTCGTTATGTTGAGTCTCTATCCGCTTATGCTCGTCAGTTCTTATCCTTAATGGAAAAGCCAGATGTCGACCATATTGAAGGGCTATCCCCCGCTATCTCCATTGAACAAAAATCGACTTCTCATAACCCGCGTTCAACTGTCGGGACAATTACTGAAATTCATGATTATCTGCGTTTACTGTTTGCCCGCGTTGGTGAACCTCGCTGCCCTGATCATAATATTCCGCTAGCCGCGCAAACTGTCAGCCAAATGGTGGATAACGTTCTCGCACAACCCACTGACAGTAGAATGATGCTGCTTGCCCCTGTGGTAAAAGAGCGTAAAGGTGAGCATGTTAAGTTACTCGATAACTTGGCGAGTCAAGGCTATATCCGCGCCCGTATTGATGGTGAAGTTTGTGACTTATCCGATCCACCAAAGCTTGAATTACAGAAAAAACATACCATTGAAGTAGTCGTTGACCGCTTCAAAGTGCGTGAGGATATTGCTCAGCGACTTGCTGAATCCTTTGAAACTGCACTAGAACTTTCGGGTGGTACTGCAGTTGTCGCCGATATGGACGACCCGAAAGCCGAAGAACTCGTGTTCTCCGCCAATTTTGCATGCTCGGTGTGTGGCTATAGCATGATGGAGTTAGAGCCACGCCTGTTCTCTTTCAATAATCCAGCCGGGGCTTGCCCAAGTTGTGACGGTTTAGGGGTTCAGCAGTTCTTTGACCCTGAGCGTGTGCTTCAAAATACAGAAATCTCTCTCGCGGGCGGTGCAATTCGCGGTTGGGATCGTCGTAATTTCTATTATTTTCAAATGCTCATGTCATTAGGTGAGCACTACAAATTTGATGTTGAAGCGCCTTATGAGTCACTCAGTCCAGCCATTCAAAAAGTGATTTTATATGGCTCAGGCAAAGAGAGCATTGAGTTTAAATACCGTAACGATCGTGGCGATATCACTGTACGTCACCATCCATTCGAAGGCGTTCTTAACAATATGGAGCGCCGCTATAAAGAAACAGAATCTACTGCGGTGCGCGAGGAATTGGCTAAATACATTAGCAATCGCCCTTGTGTAACTTGTGGCGGAACCCGCCTACGTAAAGAAGCCCGTTTTGTGTTTGTAGAAAATACAACACTGCCAGAAATTGCTGACTACAGCATTGGTCATGCGATGGAATTTTTCCAAAACTTAAAACTCAGCGGGCAGCGAGCTCAAATCGCTGAAAAAGTACTGAAAGAAATCAGCGATCGTCTAAGGTTCTTAGTTAACGTGGGTCTGAATTATTTAACGCTTTCCCGTTCCGCAGAGACGTTATCCGGTGGCGAAGCTCAGCGTATTCGTTTGGCTAGCCAAATTGGTGCGGGTCTGGTTGGTGTCATGTATGTGTTAGATGAACCGTCAATCGGATTACATCAACGGGATAATGACCGCTTACTCGAAACGCTGGTTCACCTGCGTAATCTCGGCAATACCGTGATTGTAGTTGAGCATGACGAAGATGCGATTCGTGCCGCTGACCATGTGATTGATATTGGACCCGGTGCGGGGGTTCATGGTGGGCAAATCGTAGCACAAGGTACACTGGACGATATTGTTTCTAATCCAGAATCTCTAACAGGTAAATTCTTGAGTGGAGAACGCCGAATTGAGATCCCACAAGCTCGCGTTCCTTTTAATAAAGATAAAGTGCTCACCGTCGTTGGCGCAACGGGTAACAACCTGAAGAATGTCACCTTAACGATTCCCGTTGGCTTATTTACGTGTATTACAGGGGTTTCAGGCTCAGGAAAGTCAACGCTGATTAATGATACGTTATTCCCAATTGCGCAGCGCCAATTGAATGGTGCAACGGTGATTAACCCTGCACCTTATGCTCATGTCGAAGGTTTAGAGCATTTCGATAAAGTTATCGACATCGACCAGAGCCCTATTGGACGAACGCCTCGTTCAAACCCTGCAACTTACACAGGGATATTTACGCCGATCCGCGAGCTATTCGCTGGCGTACCAGAATCACGTACTCGTGGCTATAACCCAGGGCGTTTTAGCTTTAACGTGAAAGGTGGGCGCTGTGAGGCTTGCCAAGGCGATGGCGTGATTAAAGTTGAAATGCATTTCTTGCCGGATGTGTATGTGCCGTGTGACCAATGTAAAGGCAAACGCTATAACCGCGAAACCTTAGAAATTAAATATAAAGGTAAAAGTATCCATGAAGTGCTGGATATGACCATCGAAGAGTCTCGTGAGTTCTTTGATGCTGTTCCTGCTCTGGCTCGTAAGCTACAAACACTGATGGATGTTGGCTTGTCATATATTCGTTTAGGTCAATCCGCCACCACATTATCTGGCGGTGAAGCTCAACGCGTGAAATTAGCTCGCGAGTTATCTAAACGAGGAACAGGGCAAACCATCTATATCTTGGATGAACCAACCACAGGACTGCATTTTGCCGATATTCAACAGCTGTTAGTCGTCCTGCATCAGCTACGAGACCAAGGTAATACCATTGTGGTTATCGAGCATAACTTAGATGTCATCAAAACGGCAGACTGGATTGTTGATTTAGGACCAGAAGGTGGTAGTGGGGGCGGTGAGATTTTAATTTCTGGAACCCCAGAGGAAGTTGCTGAATGTGAAAAATCCCATACAGCACGCTTTTTAAAACCGATCCTCGCTCGTGGATACTAAATAAGTCCGAATACAAAAAGGGGAACTCATTGTTCCCCTTTTTAATGCTTAAATAACAATTTGTTATTAGCTAACAGCCGCAAATGCTTCCACAATACGTTTCACATTATGGCGATTCACACCAGCCATACACACACGACCAGTTCCAACCAAGTAAACCGCAAACTCGTCTTTCAAGCGATCAACTTGCTGTTGAGAGAACCCGGTGTAACTAAACATACCGCGCTGTTTTAGTAGGTGGTCAAAGTTTTTGTTTGGCAACGCTTTTTTCAGCTCATCCACGAGTACAGTACGCATCTCAAGAATACGCAGACGCATCTCTTCGACTTCTTCCAACCATTTCGCTTTTTGCTGGCTATCGGTGAGTACCGCAGCCACAATCTTTGCACCATTAGACGGTGGGCTTGAATACAGGCGACGAACACCCGCTTTAAGCTGACCTAACACACGGTCACGCTCATCTTTATCCTTACAGATAACGGATAAACCGCCCGCACGTTCTCCATAGATACCAAAGATTTTGGAGAATGAGTTGCTTACAAAGACAGGTAAGCCCGCTTTAACCATCGCGCGAATGGCGTAAGCATCTTCATTGATCCCTTCAGCAAAACCTTGATACGCGATGTCTAAGAATGGAATCAATTTGTGTTCAAGTGCCACTTTTGTCACTTCATCCCATTGAGCTGGTGTTAAATCGGAGCCCGTTGGGTTATGGCAGCATGGGTGCATTAAGATAATGCTGTTTTCTGGTAACTTTTTGAAAGTTTCCAGCATTTCATCAAACTTAACCCCTTTGCTCTTTTCATCAAAGTAAGGGTAGTAATGAACTTTTGTACCTGCACCAGAGAAAATAGAAGCGTGGTTTTCCCATGTCGGGTTACTGCACCAAACTTCAGAATTTGGGAAATAATGGTGTAAAAAATCTGCGCCAATTTTCAGGGCACCGGAGCCACCGATGGTTTGTACGGTTGCAATACGCTCTTGTGCAATCAGTGGGCAATCTGCACCAAATACCAATTTTTGTAATTCAGTACGGTAATCTTTCAAACCTTCCATTGGCAGATATAACGATGCACTTGCTGGAAGTTTGCTCAGAGCAGCTTTCGCTGTGCCGACGGTTTCCAGCTCAGGGGTTTTCCCTTCTGCATCATAATAAAGACCAATACTTAGGTTAATTTTGCCTTCACGAGTATCTTTATTAAATTCATCCATCAGCGATAAGATTGGATCGCCCGGATAAGCATCAACATGTTGGTACACAGGATATCTCCCACTTGTAGGTTTTCTTTATTGCTTTTGTCTAGTGAAAATAACCCTTTAAAACCTATTCGTCTACATATTCCATTGCGACTCTAGAGGTTAATTTCGTTAGAAGTTCATAGTTAATAATGCCTGTTTGTGTGGCAATTTCTTCTACTGGCAGAGCATTTCCCCAGAGAATGACATCATCCCCCACTTTATCGGTGGCATCTGGACCTAAATCCACGACGGTCATGTCCATGGAAATTCGCCCAATAATTGGCACTTTTCGTCCATTTACAAGCACTGGTGTCCCCGATGGTACGTTACGTGGATAACCATCTCCGTAGCCAATTGCGACCACGCCAAGGCGGGTATTACGTTCACTGCACCATGTTTCACCATAACCAACACACTGCCCTGCCGAGTGTTCTCTGACTGCAATCAAAGTGGACTTTAGCGTCATCACTGGCAATAAACCGAAGCTAGCTGCACTTTTGCCTTCTTGCGGGGAGGCGCCATACATCATGATACCCGGACGAACCCAGTCATAATGAGCTTCAGGCCATAACAGAATCCCTGCGGAAGCAGCGATAGATTTCTCACCGGGCTTGTCAGAAACAAACTGTTGGAAACATTCGATTTGTTTCTGAGTTGTGGGAAGCTCAGGCGCATCAGCCTGACAGAAATGACTAACAATATTGATAGGTAAATCAACGTTGCTACAGCTTTGTAGACGCTGGTAAAAACTCTCTGCATGTTGAGGAAGAATACCAAGGCGGTGCATACCAGTATCGAGTTTCATCCAGACTTTAATTTTTTTAGCGAGCTGTGCACTTTCCAGCATTTCCAGTTGTTCAACGCAGTGGATCACCGTATCGATGTGATATTCCACCATCAACTGCAAATCAGATTGCTCAAAGAAACCCTCTAATAAAATAATCGGTTTTGTCACGCCTTGATGTCTAAGAAGCAAAGCTTCATTTAAACGTGCAACACCAAATCCGTCGACGCTCCCTTGAATTTCTGTGCCAACCCCAATTAATCCATGACCATAAGCGTTTGCTTTAACAACTGCAATCAGACGGCTATTCGGCGCCAATTCTCTAACCCGTTGCAAGTTGTGTCGCAGAGCGCGGCGGTTTATTAATGCTGTTGCCGCTTTCATTTCTTCCTCTTAATTATTCATTTTAAAATTTAACTTATTTAATCTTTAATCTTCTATACGTATAAGCTCTAAATAGTTTGAACTGTAGCAAGGCGGTAAACGAAGCTATCCCTAGGAGCATACACAAGTATGTGACTAGGGTTGCTGAGAGCAACCAACACAGCTACAGCTCAAAATATGACGAGCTTACTAACCTCTAAATAATTCGCACTGTGGCTAGGCGGCAAGAGAAGCTAAGCCTGGGGAGCATACATAAGTATGTGACTCAGGTTAGCGAACACAGCCAACAACGCCACAGTGTGAAGTATGACGAGGTTAGGTTATTCGTCGTCGTAGGCCGGTCCCGCATAATTATCAAACCGCGACCACTGCCCATTAAACGTCAATCTTACCGTCCCGATAGGACCATTACGCTGTTTACCTAAAATAATTTCAGCAACCCCTTTGAGGTCGCTGTTGTCATGATAGACCTCGTCACGATAGATAAACATAATTAAGTCAGCATCTTGCTCGATGGAGCCGGATTCACGTAAGTCGGAGTTCACTGGGCGTTTATCCGCACGTTGCTCCAAACTACGGTTTAGCTGAGAAAGCGCGACAACAGGTACATTCAATTCTTTAGCTAATGCTTTGAGAGAGCGAGAAATTTCTGCAATTTCTAACGTTCGGTTATCCGACAAAGCAGGCACACGCATTAACTGTAGGTAATCGATCATGATCAGACTTAATCCACCATGTTCACGGTAGATTCGCCGTGCGCGAGAACGTACTTCCGTTGGTGTGAGTCCCGAAGAGTCATCGATATACATATTACGTTTTTCCATCAATATGCCCATGGTGCTCGAGATGCGTGCCCAATCTTCATCATCAAGCTGCCCTGTACGAATACGAGTTTGGTCGACACGGGAAAGTGACGCTAACATACGCATCATGATCTGGTTACCTGGCATCTCTAAGCTGAAGATAAGAACTGGCTTTTCTTCGGTCATTGCCGCATTTTCACATAAGTTCATCGCAAATGTGGTTTTACCCATTGATGGACGTGCAGCAACAATAATTAAGTCAGAACCTTGTAACCCTGCGGTTTTCTTGTCTAAATCTTGGTAACCAGTAGAAACCCCAGTCACCCCGTCGTGAGGTTGCTGATAGAGTTGTTCAATTTTTTCAACCGTTTCCGACAAGATTGCTTCAATCCCTTTTGGGCCTTCATCTTTATTCGCCCGCGATTCCGCAATTTGGAACACTTTGGACTCTGCGAAATCTAATAAATCTTCACTACTACGCCCTTGAGGATCATACCCCGCGTCCGCGATGTCATTAGCGACAGAAATCATATCGCGTACAATTGCACGTTCACGGACGATATCCGCATAAGCATTGATGTTCGCCGCACTTGGGGTGTTTTTTGATAATTCGGCTAAGTATGCAAAGCCACCCACACTGTCCAATTCACCCTGTTGCTCAAGGGATTCTGACAATGTGATCAAGTCAATCGGCTTGCCCTGCTCCAGCAGGATTTGCATTTGCCCGAAGATAGTACGGTGAGGGCGGCTAAAAAAATCGGCTGAAGTGACACGCTCTGATACGGTGTCCCAACGTTCGTTGTCCAACATCAGTCCCCCCAATACAGACTGTTCCGCTTCGATAGAGTGCGGTGGAAGTTTTAATCCTTCCATTTGCTGATCGCGCGGTGGGTTTGTCTTGTAATCTGAGGAGGGTTTTTTAGCCATACTTGAAATATCCACGTCTATAATTAACCAACAGTTAGTATACGCCAATCTGAGGTGTCATGTGGCGTCTTTCTTGTTATCTATACAAGATATTATTACAGCCGCTATCTTAACGCAGCGCACAAACCGATAATTCTTCTTATTAAAGCATCGCGTTATGATGGCGCTATTGATACTGTTAATAAAAACAAACTCACCTATTGGAGATGATCATGGCAAAACGTATTGAATTTTCGCAACATGGTGGTCCTGAAGTTCTCAATTTTGTTGACTATTCCCCGAACGCTCCTGCGGAAAACGAAATTCAAATTGAAAACCGCGCAATTGGCATCAACTTTATTGATACTTACGTTCGTAGTGGCCTATACCCAGTTGCAAGCTTGCCATGTGGGCTTGGTACTGAAGCCGCTGGCGTCATCGTTAAAACCGGCTCTCAAGTAACTGGTTTCAAACCGGGTGACCGCGTCGTTTACGCTCAAGGTCCACTAGGGGCTTATAGCGAAGTGCATAATGTTCCCGAAAGTGCGGTTGCACATCTCCCAGATGGCATTACGTTTGAGCAAGCCGCGGCTTGCTCATTGAAAGGAATGACTGTTTATTACCTGCTAAACCAAACCTACCAAGTTCAAAAAGATGAAATTTTCTTATTCCATGCTGCCGCTGGCGGTGTGGGCTTAATTGCCTGCCAATGGGCAAAAGCGTTAGGCGCAAAAATGATTGGTACCGTTGGCTCAGACGAGAAAGCGCAGCGTGCGAAAGCCGCAGGCGCATGGGAAGTCATTAATTACCAAACCGAAAATATTGCTGAGCGTGTGAAAGAAATTACGCAGGGTGAAAAAGTCAATGTGGTGTATGACTCAGTAGGTCAGGCAACTTGGCTAGCCTCTTTAGACTCACTGAAACGTCGGGGCTTAATGGTAAGCTTTGGTAATGCCTCAGGTGCCGTGACGGGTGTTAATTTAGGGATCTTAAATCAAAAAGGTTCCCTGTATGTAACCCGCCCATCACTTGGCGGTTATGTCACGAACAGAGAAGAGTTAAACCAAGCAAGTAAAGCTCTGTTTGATATGATTTTAAGTGGCAAACTCAATGTGGATGTTCCTTCATCACAAATTTTTGCGCTGAAAGATGTGCAAAAAGCACACCAAACACTGGAACAACGCAAAACCCAAGGCTCTAGTCTGCTAATTCCTTAATCA
>NZ_JAMPSW010000019.1:0-51113 GCF_028484855.1 Providencia sp. PROV033
TATATTAATTAATTCTATACTCATTCATTAGCATAATGTATGTATTAGTTATGCTAATGGCTAACCCACCGTCAGTATTACCGATAGTGACCATTATGCAGAGTTAGTTTTTATTGAGACAAGAAAAAACCCACTATCTCTTTCGAGATAGTGGGTTCTTATTTGGTGCCGGCTACCGGAGTCGAACTGGTGACCTACTGATTACAAGTCAGTTGCTCTACCAACTGAGCTAAGCCGGCTAATTTGGCGGAGAGATAGAGATTCGAACTCTAGGATGGTTACCCATCGGCGGTTTTCAAGACCGCTGCCTTCGACCGCTCGGCCATCTCTCCATGGGGCGCGATTATGGAGGAATCCCGAGGGCTTGTCTACCCCTGATAGTAAAATAATTGCATTTTTTTGTTCGTTTGACTAATCTTCACTCAATTGTTCTCTATTCCCCTCAAAAAATGCTAATATCTGTGCAAAATCGGTGTCTATAATGAGTCTAGGCGTATGATTTTTAATCTGATTAATCTAATTTGCCAGTGTGGCAGCGTGGGACTGTATGTACAAACAATCATTATTAAAACCGAATATTCTTTCTCGCATTTTTATTGCCTTTATTGTGCTACTCGTCACAATGCTTTCGCTGTCTCTCTATAATTATTACCACGCTTGGATGCTAGCCCATCAAACTGCGATAAATACCCTTGCTAATCGACTTGCTTACCAAATTGAAGATTATCGCTATCAAGCTACTCATATTTATAAGCTAGCCAATGATAAAGCCACGCCAGATTCGATGAGCGATATTTCAGTCACCGAAATGCGCCATGATGTTTATTGGTTAAGTAGCGCCAATCAAACAATTGATTCCGTTGTCTTTGGCCTCAACAAACCCAGTAGTAAAGTGTTGGCAACTAAATTAGCCAATTACATGGAGATCGTGTGGGGTGCACGAAATGAATTTAACTCTATGTACTATCTGAACGGTCAAGATAATACTTTAATACTGGTGACTACCCATTCCATCTTAAAGCCTGAGCTACGCTATAAAGAAAGCTATTTGACGCTGACCGCAGAGGATAAGCGTTCTGATATGATAGCCCAGTCGACCTTATTGGATCGCCGAGAAGTGCTCTCCAATATGCAGAAAAATGCACAAGATAATGTCTACTTCTATACTTACCGCTTAGTTTTTAACTCCCCTGGTCGTCTAAGCAGCGTCATCTCTTTTGATATCTCCATTAATTCAATTCTTCCATTTACCTTGAAGGGAGATGATATTTCCATTTCACAAAGATCAAACAATCAAGATATGAGTCAGTCTGGCAGTGAGTTGACGGGGACTAACCTCATGCTATCGCAACCTATCGAGGGCACGAGTTATCAGATTAACTATAACCTCTCATTAAAAAGTATTATTTTCGGCGTGATCAGTTACAACTTTTGGCTAATCACCTGTATGTTTGCAGTCAGTATTCTGGCGTTGCTCACCACCATGTTTATTCGCAAACGGATTATTTCACCCAATGCATCCATGCTTGATGAGCTCCAATTCAAGGATGCACTGAATAATGACATTCTCAACCATATCGCTTATGGCATCCTAGTCTTCGATTTCAATAGTAATAAAAAACTATTGAGTAACAGCATTTCTAACCAGTTATTGCCATCGATGGATCTTATTCATATCAAAGAGATGGCAACCGATCATAATGATGTCATTCAGGTCTCCATCGAGAATAATGTCTATGAAATCATTTTGGTAAATAGTCAAATTAAAGAAAATACGGTCTTGTTTATCATCATTGATAAAGATAAAGAAGTTCTTACCCAAAAACATCAAGAAATGGCTACTCGCGAATACCAGCGAAATATTCAGCTTAGAAAAGTGGTCTTCAAAAATATTTGCCAAGAAATTCTGCCCGCTATTGATAAAGTAAACGCTGAGTTTAGCCAATTGGCGATGACGCTCAATGAGCGTAATAACCCATTACTCACTGAAATCCAGAATCACCTATTTTATATCAATAATTGGTTTAAAAATATTGCGTTAATTAGCCAATTAGAAACTCAACAAATTGATTTTAAGACAGAAAAATTTGCAATTAGTCAAGTAATTAGCCAATTCCTTAAATACAATTTATCTCATTTAAATTGCAAAGGACTCTCATTTTATTTCTATAATAATATCAATCCTGATTCATTAATCGAAAATAACCCTGCTTATTTCCAGACTTTATTCCAATTAATTTGGGAATATTCAATAGAAACTACAGCCTTTGGTAAAATTATCATTTCTATTGACTACATTGAAGACAAAAATGAAATATCCATTGATATAAAAGATACAGGCATTGGATTAACGAATATTGAATTAAGTAACTTACAAAACCCATTTACGGGAAAAACTCAAGATTCAAATAAATTTAGGCGTTCTGGCATGACATTTTATCTCTGCAAGTTATTGACTAATAAAATGAAAGGCTCATTTACGATTAAATCTAGTGACGCTATTGGTTGCCACTATCAAATCCGGCTTCCGGCACTCATTCAGCAGCATGAATACCCTGCATTGCTTGAGGATGTTTTTATTCGTTTAAATATTCAGAATATTGATGCTCGTCGAATTGTTAAACAAACTTTATCCCATTATGGTGCTGAATTTCTTGATATAGATGAAAGTTCACCGCATAACCATTGGGATCTTTTGATCGCTGACAATGATGATGTTCCATTTAGTAATATTATTAAAATTAACGGTAATATATCTTCACTAAATTGTATTAAGTCAAATTACATTGAAGTTAACTACAATTTTGCAGATGAACTTATTGATGCTATCTCATTATTGATAGAACAAGCCGATAATGTAGAAGATAATAACGAATCAAGCCAACACTCATCGCAAAATCTCCGCGAAAATAGTCAAAAATCAAATGAATCTACCGATAACATTCTTTCTGAGTATCATTTAATTCTGGCAAATAGCGATTATAAAGATTTGTTTATCTCAACAGTACCGATAGATATTAATAAACTGTATAATAGTGAAAGTGTTGCGAATTTAGCCGAATTAAAAGACACTGCACATCGTTTAAAAGGAGTTTTTGCTATGCTTGAATTCCATTATCTTCATAAACTTTGTGAAGATTTGGAGCATTTCATAGCAGATGAAAACGGATTTGAAATAAAAAATTGCATTAGAGAACTGGATGTCTCAGTGAAAAGACTAATGCCAGAAGGTAACCAATAATATGAATAACCTAAATGTCATTGTTGCCGATGATCATCCTATTGTTCTTTTCGGTATAAGAAAGTCTCTTGAACAGATTGAATGGGTAAACATCGTCGGTGAATTTGAAGATTCTACTTCTTTAATTAATAACTTAGCACGCCTTAATGCAGACGTTCTGGTTACTGATTTGTCTATGCCTGGCGATAAATACGGTGATGGTATTACGTTAATCAAATACATTAAACGTCACTACCCTGACTTATCGATTATTGTCCTAACCATGAACAATAATACTGCGATCTTAAGTGCTATTCTTGAGCTTGATATTGAAGGTATCGTGCTAAAACAAGGCGCACCAGCTGACTTACCAAAAGCACTCGCCGCTTTACAAAAAGGGAAAAAATTCACCCCTGAAAGCGTCAGTAAATTGCTTGAGAAAGTTAATGCCAGTGGCTATGGTGACAAACGTTTATCACCAAAAGAAAGTGAAGTTCTTCGCTTATTTGCTGAAGGCTTCTTAGTCACTGAGATTGCTAAAAAACTGAATCGCAGCATCAAAACCATCAGTAGCCAGAAAAAATCAGCAATGTTAAAACTGGGTGTTGAAAATGATATTGCCTTACTGAACTATCTTTCATCAGTCAGTATTGATAATACCCCAACAGAATAATCCTTATTCTGACACCAAAATAAAAGCCCGTTATAGGGCTTTTATTTTTTCTATTCAATGTGTTATTGATTCGCTCGGCTTCACGTATTTTACCAACGATTCACGCAATATGCTGATAGACGTTGGCTTCGATAAGCAATCATTCATGCCAGCATCCAGACAGCGCTGTTTCTCTTCTGCCATCGCATTGGCAGTTAATGCCACAATTGGCTGTCTAAAGCCTTGTTCACGTAATGCTCTCGCCAATTGATAGCCATCCATATTTGGCATATTCACGTCTGAAAGCACAATATCGGCATGACAATGTTCAAGGTGTTTTAGTGCATCTAATCCATCTACAGCCGTGCTTGTCATGAATCCTATGCTTGCTAATTGTTCTGTCAGAAGCATACGGTTAATCGGATGGTCATCAACAATTAAGACTTTAAATTCATTCAGATCTGCATCCGCCCCTTCAAGCTCATTATTTTCTAAGCTTTCTTTTGTCTCTTGAGTCAATTTAACGATAAATTTATCAATCAGCATCGGCAACTTATCGAGCTGATAAGTGTTATACAGCCATTCGTTAGATTGCGTTTCAAATAACTCACCTGAATATAAACTACTGAGTCGAAGTAGATTTTTACCCTGTGCGACAAGGTATTCTGAATTATCCGTAATCATCAAATCATACGTTTCATTCTCACTCGCCTTTACCACATTAAAATCATGGTGTTCCAGCAACCTTGTGATGAAATCAAGCAAAAATGAATTCAATCCGGTCACAGCGATACGATAACTTTTGCGATATTCAGGGATATTGGACTCAATATATTGCTGACCATAAAGTGGAATGCGGATCGTAAATCGACTTCCTAATCCCGCTTGAGAATCCACGGCAATATCACCATCCATTAAGTTAATGAGTTTTTCGCAAATAGCTAATCCAAGTCCTGTCCCTTTATGCCCATTATTTTGATCGTAAACTTGGAAGAATGGATCAAAGAGTTGCATCACCACCGCCGGTGTCATACCTATTCCTGAATCTTTGACCTCTATTTTTAGGTAGTTTTCATCTTTCCACACATGCAGCATGACAAACCCAGAATCGGTGAATTTAATACTGTTATTCACAATATTAGAGATAACTTGTTGTAAACGTACCGGATCGCTGAGCATTAAATCAGGAATATTAGGCTCAATATACGAATAGAGTGAGACTTGTTTTTTCGTTGCCAACGGCACATAGTTAGCAAGTACATAAGCAAACACATTACGACAATTGAATAATTTATTTTCTATTTTCAGTTGTTTAGATTCAATTTTGGAAAAATCTAAAATATCACTAATGATTTGCAGCAGTAGCGACGAAGAGTTATCCATTGTCGAGACTAATCGAACCGCTTTATCCGATAATTCATAGCGTTGTAGCAACTCAATATTACCGATGATTCCATACAGCGGTGTTCTTAATTCATGGCTAACGGTCGCCAAGAACATGGATTTGGCTTGGTTCGCTTGTTCTGCGGCATCCGCGACGTCCTGTAATGATTTCTCCATCTGAACGCGGATGCTGATATCAATCAGTACACAAATCGCTACATCTTCATTTTGATAACGTGAATTCACGAAACTAATCTGTAAATGGGTACCATTCGTCGCCACAACATCAATGTAGTTGCTGGATTTCTGGCGAATAATTGTCAAAATGCGCTGCTTATCATCATCATTGAGCAAACGAAAATAGTTATGAGCAAGCTCATTACTCAGAATATTTCCGCCATCACTTAGTCTTAAGATAATGATCCCAACAGGTGCTGATGCCACAATTTTGTGGTTAAATTGCTCATGCTCCTCCAAGCGAATCGCCGTATTTGCCGCTGGCTCTAACATACGCCGTTCTAATAACCAAATTAAAAAGAAAATCAACGCACCTGATAAAATATTGATCAACAGTGCATAAATGATTGAAGTTTTAAGATTATCGATTAAATACGACGTTGAAATAGAATAAATAACAGTAAGCTGTGAAGGTGCTAAACGTTTCTTGAAAAAAAGTTTTGTGTAATCAGAGTTAAAACCAAAGTAGTTTATTTCCCCTGACGTCAGTAAGGGTGAGTTTTTAATGTTCACATCTGACGAGGTATAAAGGACTGGTTGATTTAAGTTGTTAATTAACGTGATTTCAACCGCTGCATTATTACGCAAATTGAATTGGTTTAAATTAATAGTACGCTCTATACCAATAAATCCAACAATTATGCCTTTCTCATAAATAGGGATCATCAAATAAAGTTGACCATTTGATGGCTGAGAATTGTGAATGATGGTATATAAATTTCGCTCTTGCCCCTGCTGCTTTAATTGCTTGTAGAGACGCGTGTTGTCATAAACGACTTTCTTTAACACGTCGATATCAGAAACCGCAGCACGAATAGAGTAATCCATCATGCAATAACTACCTGTACCAAAGACAAATACGTGATTTACCCCTTGAGGGATCGCAATACTGTCTTTCCAAAACATATTGAGTTGTTCAAAGGCAGAAAGATAGTTTCGCGTTCTTTGCTTAAAGACTTCACAGTCGGCTGTTGGGCTCAAGGGATATAAAGCATATGAGGCAGATGTCGGTAGCGTAATTTCTTCCTGTTGAATACCCATTTTTTGTTGATATTCTTGGTCTTTAAATTTCTGTTGCCTCGTCATCGAGTGAATTAGACGCAACGTAGCATTGGACTGTTGAATGTAAACTTGCAGATTTTCATAACCGGAATGGAATTGTTGGCGTAGGTCCGATTTATGCTCATTGAATTGCGTATAGAGGAAAAATAGCGTGATGAAAAGCCCCATTCCCCATAGCATAATGCCTAGGACACGAAAAAGATCTCTAGATAATCTGAGGGATGTCTTAAACGAGGGTAAATATCTCAATCCGTTACCTACAAGTACATTATCACTAACCCTGAGTATACTCGATTAACTCAATGAAAAGCGACAACCAATAACTTCCATGTATATTGCCAGTGTAAACATATAAAAACGGGCGGATAATCCGCCCGTTTAATTTGTGTTTTATACTTACTCTTCAGTGTCTACGCTGGTATCAATATCACCGTCAACATCAATACCATCTTCATCGGTATTTTCATCGTCTTCAGTTTCAGCAACACGTTGCAAACCAACCACTTTTTCATCTTCAGCAGTTCGGATCAGAGTAACACCTTGGGTATTACGCCCTACCACACTCACTTCGGAAACACGAGTACGAACCAAAGTACCTGCATCCGTAATCATCATGATTTGGTCTGTGTCTTCCACTTGGATTGCACCCACCACATGACCATTACGCTCGCTCACTTTAATGGAGATAACCCCTTGAGTTGCACGAGATTTCGTTGGGTATTCAGCCTCTTCTGTACGCTTACCGAAACCATTTTCAGTGACCGTCAGAATATGCCCTTCACCACGTGGGATAATTAAAGAAACAACTTTGTCGTTGTCCATTAATTTAATACCGCGAACACCTGTCGCTGTACGTCCCATCGCACGAACCGCATCCTCTGCGAAACGAACGACTTTACCTTGCGCAGAGAACAGCATGACTTCGTTACTGCCATTGGTTAAATCAACACCAATGAGTTCATCGCCTTCATTCAAGTTCACCGCGATAATACCCGCGCTTCTTGGACGACTGAAATCTTGCAGAGGCGTTTTCTTCACAGTACCGCTCGCGGTAGCCATAAAGACATAATAGCCTTCTTCGTACTCACGCACAGGCAATATAGCCGTAATGCGCTCATCTTGTTCCAATGGTAGTAAGTTAACAATTGGGCGTCCACGAGCACCACGGCTAGCTTCAGGCAATTGATACACTTTCATCCAATATAAGCGACCACGACTTGAGAAACACAAGATAGTATCGTGGGTATTGGCAACCAGCAGACGCTCAATAAAGTCTTCTTCTTTAATACGTGCTGCGGACTTACCTTTACCACCACGACGCTGTGCTTCGTAGTCAGACAATGGCTGATACTTCACATAACCTTGGTGAGATAACGTCACAACCACATCTTCTTGGTTGATCAAATCTTCAATATTGATATCTGCGGTATTTTCTGTGATCTCAGTACGACGCGGGTCATTATAAGCATCACGAATTGCTTCTAACTCTTCACGAATGACTTCCATCAAACGCTCTGGGCTACGCAGAATAAACAATAACTCTTCGATTTGTTTCAGAAGTTCGCGGTACTCTTCCAGCAGTTTTTCATGCTCAAGACCAGTTAATTTCTGTAAACGCAGATCCAAAATCGCTTGTGCTTGCTGTTCAGTCAGGAAATATTGACCTTCATGAACACCATATTGTGGCTCTAACCACTCAGGACGCGCAGCATCATCACCCGCACGTTCCAGCATTGCAGCAACATTACCCAGAGCCCAAGAACGGGCAATCAGCCCAGCTTTTGCTTCTGCTGGTGTTGGTGCTTTACGGATCAATTCGATAATTGGGTCGATATTCGCCAGTGCCACCGCCAACGCTTCAAGGATGTGCGCACGGTCACGGGCTTTACGCAGTTCGAAAATAGTACGACGTGTAACAACTTCACGACGATGGCGAACAAACGCGGCAATAATATCTTTCAGGTTCAAGATTTTTGGTTGACCCTGATGCAGAGCCACCATGTTGATACCGAAAGAAACTTGCAGTTGAGTCAGTGAATACAGGTTATTGAGCACCACTTCGCCAACAGCATCGCGTTTAATTTCAATAACAATGCGCATACCGTCTTTGTCAGACTCATCACGCAGTGCACTGATGCCTTCAACACGTTTTTCTTTAACTAATTCTGCAATCTTTTCAATCAAGCGCGCTTTGTTCACTTGATATGGAATTTCGTTGACAATAATGGTTTCGCGACCATTTTTCTCATCAACTTCGACCTCGGCACGTGCACGAATGTACACCTTACCGCGACCTGTACGATATGCATCGATGATACCACGACGACCGTTGATAATTGCAGCTGTCGGGAAATCAGGTCCCGGAATGTGCTCCATCAGGCCTTCAATGCTAATATCTTCATCTTCTATATAAGCTAAGCAACCGTTAATCACTTCCCCTAAGTTGTGAGGAGGAATATTGGTTGCCATCCCGACAGCAATACCGGAAGAACCATTCACCAATAGGTTAGGTATTTTGGTTGGCATCACTTCAGGGATTTGCTCTGTACCATCATAGTTAGGAACAAAGTCTACGGTTTCTTTTTCTAAATCAGCCAGCATTTCATGGGCAATTTTTGCCATACGGATTTCCGTATAACGCATTGCAGCGGCGGAGTCTCCGTCAACTGAACCAAAGTTCCCCTGACCATCTACCAGCATGTAACGCATAGAGAAAGGCTGCGCGAGACGGACGATTGTCTCATAAACGGCGCTATCCCCATGTGGATGGTATTTACCGATGACGTCCCCGACGATACGGGCAGACTTTTTATAGGGTTTATTCCAATCATTTCCCAGTACATTCATCGCAAATAAGACTCGGCGATGTACTGGCTTCAGCCCATCTCGAACATCTGGAAGTGCACGACCGACGATAACGGACATTGCATAATCCAAATAGGAACTTTTCAGTTCTTCTTCGATATTGACTGGGGTGATTTCTCTGGCAATCTCGCTCATGGAACCACTGTCCCTCATAACTTCAGATTCAAAGAGTAAACTATACCACAACTCCCTTATTTAATTAAGAGATAAGAGAAGTGAGTATTTGTCTTTCAAGCTATGTATAATAGCGGAAAAATGAGCTTATGTGTCCGAATCTTGTAGAATTTCAAGCAATAGTCTCTCAAGGATTTTCATATTTGGTCCATAATCCCAATAAATCAACTCACGGGCGGCTATCGTCCCATTACTGATTTAAGCCTATATCTGCATTTTGCAAATTAAATATAGTTCAATAGGTAAAAATAAGTAATGCGCGGATAGAAATAGATATAGGAGTTCCTCAGATGAATGATACCCAAGACCAAACGTATTTAAATGTCGATAAACACGAAATTGAAAAGTTTGAATCGATAGCGTCGCGTTGGTGGGATCTTGAAGGCGAATTTGCCCCACTGCACCGAATTAACCCTCTCCGTTTGGGTTATATCATGCAACGCGTAGACGGTATTTTTGGTAAAAAAATTCTCGATGTGGGCTGTGGTGGTGGAATTTTATCTGAAAGCATGGCGCGTGAAGGTGCAGATGTCACGGGGTTAGACATGGGCGCAGACCCTTTAATGGTCGCTCGGCTACATTCTCTGGAATCAGGGATCCCTGTCGAATATGTTCAAGAAACAGTGGAACAACACGCTGATAAACATCCACAGAGCTACGATATTGTCACCTGTATGGAAATGCTTGAGCACGTTCCTGACCCTGAATCTGTCGTTCGTGCCTGTGCGAAGTTAGTCAAACCGGGTGGGCATGTCATATTCTCCACCATTAACCGTAATAGAAAAGCATGGTTAATGGCTGTCGTGGCAGCAGAATATGTGATGAAAATGGTTCCGAAAGGCACCCACGATGTCAATAAATTTATCCGTCCATCTGAATTAATCAGTTGGGTCGATAAAACGCAGTTAAAAGAACAACATATGATGGGATTACATTATAATCCAATCACCGATAAATTTTGGTTAGGACCTAACGTTGATGTGAATTATATGCTTCACACGGTCAGCGAATAAATAGCAAGCGGTACGTTTAAGAAAACAGCAAACGGTCTCAACTTTACAAAATAATTTTTAGGTTAATGTCGGTAAGTCAATTTTTAGCAACTCCACTTCTCATGCAGCTTACCGACATGATCAATTTTTCTTATCCAGTTGTTATCCACAAAAACTATCAGATTTGTACACTTGATAAAATCACACATTAACATTATCTTGTTATTAGATTCTTAACAAACTACTACATATAGTGGTACTCACAAATTTAATATACAAGTCTCATGATCATCCATCATGAGCTTTTTTACGTTTGGGACCCTCTATTTGTAACCCAACCAAGGTGTACTTGCTCATGAACCAGAGTCTGTTAGTCACAAAACGTGATGGACATAAAGAACGCATTGACCTAGACAAAATCCATAAAGTTATTACATGGGCAGCGGAAGGTCTTAGTAACGTATCAGTTTCACAGGTGGAGTTACGTTCTCAGATTCAGTTTTATGATGGGATCAGAACTTCTGATATTCACGAAACGATGATTAAAGCCGCTGCTGACTTAATCACCGGTGAAACACCAGATTACCAATACCTTGCTGCGCGTTTAGCGATTTTTAACCTGCGCAAAAAAGCCTACGGCCAGTTTGAGCCACCAAAATTATATGCCCACGTAAAACATCTGGTTGAAATGGGTAAATATGATAAGCATTTGCTGGAAGACTACACCGAAGCAGATTTCGAGCAAATGGATGGTTTTATTGACCATTGGCGTGATATGAATTTCTCTTACGCAGCGGTTAAACAGTTAGAAGGGAAATATTTAGTTCAAAACCGTGTCACCGGTGAAATCTACGAAAGCGCCCAGTTTTTATATATTCTGGTTGCGGCATGCTTGTTTTCTCATTACCCACAAGCAACCCGTTTAGATTACATCCGCCGCTTCTATGATGCGGTATCAACATTTAAAATTTCTTTACCTACGCCAATTATGGCGGGGGTACGTACACCGACACGTCAATTCAGCTCTTGTGTTCTGATTGAGTGTGGTGACAGCCTTGATTCTATCAACGCAACCTCAAGTGCTATCGTGAAATATGTGTCTCAGCGTGCCGGTATCGGTATCAACGCAGGTCGCATTCGTGCACTGGGTAGCCCAATCCGTGGTGGTGAAGCTTTCCATACGGGTTGTATTCCATTCTATAAACACTTCCAAACTGCCGTAAAATCTTGTTCTCAAGGTGGCGTACGTGGGGGTGCAGCAACTCTATTCTACCCAATTTGGCACTTAGAGGTGGAAAGCTTACTGGTTCTGAAAAATAACCGTGGTGTTGAAGGTAACCGTGTTCGCCATATGGACTACGGTGTTCAGCTCAACAAGTTAATGTATGAACGCCTAATCAAGAACCAAAACATCACTTTGTTTAGCCCTTCAGATGTCCCAGGCTTGTATGACGCATTCTTCGCAGATCAAGACGAATTTGAACGTTTATATGTGCAATATGAACAAGATGAGACAATCCGCAAATCCAGCGTGAAAGCGGTTGAGTTGTTCTCATTAATGATGCAAGAACGTGCGTCAACAGGTCGTATCTATATTCAAAACGTTGACCACTGCAATACCCATAGCCCATTTGACCCACAGATTGCTCCTGTCCGTCAATCCAACCTGTGTCTGGAAATTGCGCTACCAACAAAACCATTAAATAACGTCAATGACGAGAATGGTGAAATCGCACTGTGTACGTTGTCTGCCTTTAACTTAGGTGCGATTGAAAGCCTTGATGAATTAGAAGAATTAGCAATCTTAGCCGTTCGTGCGTTAGATGCACTGTTAGACTACCAAGATTACCCAATCCCAGCCGCGAAAAAAGGCTCAATGGGGCGTCGTACTCTGGGTATAGGTGTGATTAACTACGCTTACTACTTAGCGAAACACGGTGTGCGCTACTCTGACGGAAGTGCCAATAACCTCACTCACAAAACATTTGAAGCGATTCAATATTACTTGCTGAAAGCGTCGAATGAATTGGCTAAAGAGCAAGGCGCTTGCCCATGGTTCAATGAAACCACTTATGCACAAGGCGTGTTACCTATCGACACTTACAAACGTGAACTCGACAAGTTAACCAACGAACCACTGCATTATGACTGGGAAGCACTACGTGCAGAGATCAAACAGTATGGTCTGCGCAACTCGACGTTGTCAGCATTAATGCCATCAGAGACCTCGTCTCAGATTTCGAACGCGACCAATGGTATCGAACCACCACGCGGTTATATCAGTATTAAAGCATCAAAAGACGGTATCCTACGCCAAGTGGTGCCAGATTATGAAAACCTAAAAGGTGCTTACGAGCTATTATGGCAAATGCCTTCTAATAGCGGCTATTTGCAGCTAGTTGGGATCATGCAGAAGTTTATCGACCAGTCGATTTCTTCCAATACAAACTATGACCCAACCCGCTTCCCAAATGGCAAAGTACCAATGAATCAGCTGTTAAAAGATTTATTGTTAGCCTATAAGTTTGGTGTGAAAACACTTTACTATCACAACACCCGCGATGGTGCTGAAGATGTTCAGGGGGATCTGGAAGAAGTTGTAGAAAGCGCAGATTCTGATTGTGAAGGCGGGGCTTGTAAAATTTAATAGGGATGGTTATGTCACATTCATACACGATTTTTTCTCAGAAAAAGAATAACCAGTTGCTGGAACCGATGTTTTTCGGTCAGCCTGTAAACGTTGCTCGATTTGATCAGCAAAAATACCCTATTTTTGAGAAACTGATTGAAAAGCAACTCTCATTTTTCTGGCGTCCAGAAGAAGTTGACGTGGCTCGCGACCGTATTGACTACAACGCGCTGCCTGATCATGAGAAACACATTTTTATCAGTAACCTGAAATACCAAACGCTGCTCGACTCTATTCAGGGTCGCAGCCCTAACGTGGCATTTTTGCCACTGATTTCAATCCCAGAGTTAGAAACTTGGGTTGAGACTTGGTCATTCTCAGAAACTATCCACTCACGTTCATACACGCATATTATCCGTAATATCGTGAATGACCCGGCGATCATCTTCGACGATATCGTTGAAAACGAAGAGATCCTCAAACGTGCCCGTGATATCTCTGCGTATTACGATACGCTTATCGAGATGACCAACTATTACCATATGTTTGGTGAAGGAACGCATACCTTTGAAGGTAAGGAAATCACTGTTTCACTGCGTGCACTCAAGAAACAGCTGTATTTATGCTTAATGAGCGTAAACGCTCTCGAAGCTATCCGCTTCTACGTCAGCTTTGCGTGCTCTTTCGCTTTTGCAGAACGTGAACTCATGGAAGGTAACGCGAAAATCATCAAACTGATTGCTCGCGATGAAGCTCTGCACTTAACGGGTACTCAGCATATGCTAAACCTGCTACGTTCAGGACAAGATGATCCTGAAATGGCCGAGATTGCTGCTGAGTGTGAAGAGGAATGTTATCGACTGTTTGTAGATGCCGCAGAACAAGAAAAAGAGTGGGCTGAATATTTATTCAGTGAAGGCTCTATGATTGGTCTGAACAAAGATATTCTGTGCCAATATGTGGAATATATCACCAACATTCGTATGCAAGCAGTTGGCCTGAAATTACCATTTGAAGCGCGCTCCAATCCGATTCCGTGGATCAACGCATGGTTAGTGTCTGACAACGTTCAAGTGGCACCACAAGAAGTCGAAGTCAGCTCTTATTTAGTCGGTCAGATTGACGCTGAAGTTAATACCGATGATTTGAGTGATTTCGAACTGTAATTATGGCAAGTCATAAAATCACCCTGCGTCTTACGCAGGGTGTGCAAGTTCCCTACCATACCGATGTTCACTCAAGTTTATTGGAAGCACTTGAAGACAGTCGAGTCCCCGTTGAATACCAATGTCGAGAAGGCTATTGTGGCTCGTGTCGCGTAACATTACTCAAAGGTAAAGTCGGCTATAAACGTAAACCCATTGCGTTTATTCAAGAAGGTGAAATTCTACCTTGCTGTTGTCACCCACTTTCCGATATTGAAATCGAGTAGCGGTGCTAGTAATACTGTGTATCTAGCCATAACATAATAAAAAGCGACTGCTTTGATAACTCGAGCAATCGCTTTTTGCTTATAAAATAATACCCAAAATAATTCGAGTTACAGGTAGGGTGCAAATGAAGCTAGACGGGGAGCACCCGACTAGCTAAGTGAAGCTAACACCCCTGCGGCTTTAAGTATGATGGGGATTTTTATAAATAACCGTACATCGCGGCAAAAATCCATCCAAACACACAGGATACACCTACCCCAATTAAGCCTGGCAGGATAAAGCTATGGTTGATAACAAATTTACCAATACGTGTTGTACCCGAACGGTCAAACTGGATAGCAGCAAGGTCACTTGGGTAAGTCGGTAGGATGTAGTAACCATAACACGCTGGCGCAGATGCAATAATATACGCAGGATCAACACCGATACCCAATGCAATTGGCACTACTGCGGCTAATGCTGCAGCTTGTGAGTTAACAAACTTAGAGACTAACAATAAGATAACCGCATAAGCCCATGGGAAATCTTTCACTAATGAACCTAAAGTGCCTTTTATTTCATCCATATGGGCACCGAACATGGTTTCAGCCATCCATGCGATACCATACACGGCAACAATCGCTATCATCCCTGAACGGAACACTTCGTTCTTAGAAATTTGCCCTGGATTGGTTTTACAAATGATAATAATCAGTGCACCCGCCAGCAGCATAAACATCTGAATGACCAGAACCATGGATAATGGTTTACCGTTATTCAATGGTCTTAATTCCGAGAATGCCCCCAGCAATGCCACGACGACGATAGACGCTAAGAAAATCCACATTGCTACCCAGTTGATTTTCGGTAACTTTTTATCTAGTAGCGTGACGCTATCGCCATAAACGTAATCATGGTTTTCGGGAACAGAAATAAACTCTTGAAAAACAGGGTCTTTATCTAAATCCTTCCCACGGAACCAACTAAAGATACCAATGGCTAAAATACCAATTAACGTTGATGGGATGGTAATCGCGAGTAAGTCTAAGAATTCTAAAGATTTACCATTGATAGAAACGCCATTTAGCATCGCAACTAATGAAACAACTGCCACAGAAACAGGGCTGGCAATGATCCCCATCTGCGCACCGATACTACTCGCCGCCATCGGTCTTTCAGGGCGAATATTATTTTTGATCGCTGCATCATAAATGATGGGCAAAATGGTATACACCACATGCCCTGTACCACACAAAATGGTTAAGATGCAGGTGACAAAAGGTGCAACAATGGAAATGTATTTTGGATTTTTACGCAGTAAACGTTCTGCTATTTGTAGCATAACGTCCAAACCGCCTGAGGCTTGTAAGGTTGCTGATGCGGCAACAACAGCAATAATAACTAACATGACGTCTACAGGCGGTTTTCCTGGCGGTAAACCAAAACCAAAGACGAGAATAACTAGGCCCACACCACCTAGCAGTCCGAGCGCCATCCCCCCTTTTCTTGCTCCGTAGAACAAGCAGACAAGAATAATGGCAAGTTGAATCATAAAGTCCATAGGTCCATCCTTTATTTATAGGTTTCCACTATTATCCAGATGGTCTTAACTTATTAATTTGATTTATATTAATTTAAAAAACAATATTGTTTTATTTTCATTCGCAATATTTTGCCTTCATCACAATATTTGCCTTTAGTTGCTGCCATAATGCTCAGTTAAATAACATAATGAGTAAAATCAATCTAATACACTCTTATTTTTAACATTTAAAATCTATAAATTTCACATAAATTCCACTTCATTAACCCGCTTTTACACTTCACGATCAACACACTTTCCGACGCAATCATTAAGGAATCTTGTCTCTTATTTTTAATGTAAATAATACATTACACCAGCTGTAATTCAGATTTGACAGGATAAACGCAATCGCATAATCTGCTTAAATTATTAATAACCCGAATTCAATCAGAGGAATTTGTGAAGAATCGTACCCTTGGCAGTATTTTGATCGTAGCAGGAACAACAATTGGTGCAGGAATGCTAGCAATGCCGCTAGCGGCAGCAGGTGTTGGCTTCACTGGAATAGTCTGTTTATTAATTGGTTTATGGATGCTGATGAGTTACACCTCATTGCTGCTCGTCGAGGTTTATCAACACAATCCTGCCAATATGGGTCTCGGTAGTGTCGCGAAAAAATACCTCGGTCCTGTCGGTCAAATTGTCACTGGCTTGAGTATGCTATTGCTGATGTACGCTCTGACGACTGCCTATATTGGCGGTGCGGGCGTGCTGATCGCTGATAGCCTATCTTCTTGGTGGGGAGTTACTGTTTCGACTCAAAGTGCCATTATTATGTTTACTGTTGTGGGTGGTGCAATAGTCTGTGTGGGTACGCATTCTGTTGATTTCATTAACCGCATTCTGTTTACAGCCAAAACGATTTTCTTAGTGATTATGCTTGCCGTCATGATGCCCCATGCAGAGGCGATTAACTTAAGCACTATGCCGCTAGAAAAAGGTCTTGTATTAGCCGCGGTGCCAGTCATTTTTACCTCTTTTGGATTCCACGGAAGCGTACCAAGTTTAGTCAATTATATGAATGGTGATGTACGTAAGCTGCGTATCATTTTTATTACAGGGAGTGCGATCCCGCTCGTCGCCTACATTTTATGGCAAATTGCAACCCTTGGTGCTATCCCATCCGATACTTTTATGGGTATCTTGGCACAATCTTCCGGATTAAATGGGCTATTAACGGCAATCCGTGATGTCGTCGCGACTCCTCGAGTGAACATGGCTGTTGCACTGTTTATGGACTTAGCATTAGCGACTTCATTCTTAGGCGTTGCGTTGGGCTTATTTGATTACCTTGCAGATTTGTTTAAGCGTAGTAATAACTTTGCTGGTCGCGTGCAAACGACGCTATTAACATTTGTACCGCCGTTACTCGCAGCACTATTCTTCAGCAGCTTTGTACAGGCATTAACTTACGCCGCTGTCGCATTATCTGTCCTCGCATTAATCATCCCAGCACTGTTAACGATGCGAGTTCGTAAATTAGAGGCCAAAGGAGTTTATCGCGTCAAAGGTGGCACACCAATTTTAGGTTTAGTTCTGCTCTGCGGTATTGCGGTCATCGCTATCCAATTTGCCATCGTGGCCGGCCTCCTACCGAATGTTGGTTAATCCCCACAAAATTCCACTCATAAAAAAACACCCCAATATGGGGTGTTTTGCTTTTTAAGCTTTTAAAAATGTCTCAATCTATTTTTCAAAATAGTTCATGTTGTAGCTAGGCGGCAAACGCGCTAATCCCTAGGAGCATACACAAGTATGTGACTAGGGTTAGCAAGAGCAGCCAACAACGCTACAACGTGAAGTATGAAGAAAAATTAAAAGGACAGGCCGGCACCTACATACCACCCGTCTGCTAACTTCTCATTACGATCATCATGTGCACCTTTCATTTCAATCAGGCGGTAACCTGCATCCACTGAAAGTGGTTTAAATACGGTGTAACGAGCACCAGCTTTCGCTTCCATGTAGGATTTGCTACCTGAAGTCAGTGATTCTGGTGCGCCGTACGCTTCACCATAGAAACTTAAAGATGGCAGAGCTTGCCAGCTTAAACCACCACCTAACGCTGCAGCCGCACCATTGGAACCATCTTCAGGAGATAAATAGAGTGCTTTACCACCGACATAGGCATTGAATGGTCCTAATGGCAGACCGAAAGTTGCCCCTAGGCTACCTAACTCACCATTGTGGTCACTGCGCGCCCAAGAGCCATTAAAGGCTAAACCTGAACCTTGAGTTCCTAAACCAGCACTTAATTCTGTAAAATGTTCACCCGCGCTGAAATCAGCAGAAATGGCTTGAGCAGCACCCATGTAAAATGCAGAGGTCGCTGCAACAGCTAAAAGAACTTTGCGCATCATTATTTCCTTTATTATTAAAAATTGAAGTATCGTGACGATGTTACGTGATTTACTGCACACACTCAGTCTTTTTTGCTTAAATTTACGTTAGAACACCTTGTAACGCACAATAAGTGAAATTGATCAGTAGTTTACTTCAATCTCGCCCGCCTTTTTCTGATAAAACCTTGGACTATGATTACAGTGATTGGTCAGAGCGATTAGCTAATTAATTCTTTGCTTATTATACTCTTCATCAAGTTTATTATAGAGATGAAGTGATATTCTACAAATATTCATCCAGTTAGTTACTTTTGTGTAGTCTATAAATCTAATAGCTTGGGAGTATTGTGATGAAAAAAAGAGGTCTAACTACCGCTTCAGGTGCACCTGTTGTGGATAACAATAACGTGATGACTGCAGGTAAGCGTGGTCCGATGTTATTGCAAGATGTGTGGTTTTTGGAAAAGCTCGCCCACTTTGACCGTGAAGTGATCCCTGAGCGTCGTATGCACGCCAAAGGTTCAGGTGCATTCGGTACTTTTACGGTAACCCATGACATTACTCGCTATACTCGCGCTAAATTATTTAGCGAGATCGGTAAGAAAACGGATCTGTTTGTTCGTTTTTCTACCGTTGCTGGTGAGCGCGGTGCTGCCGATGCAGAGCGTGATATTCGTGGCTTCGCGATGAAGTTTTATACCGAAGAAGGTAACTGGGATATGGTCGGTAACAACACCCCAGTCTTCTACTTACGCGATCCACTAAAATTCCCTGATTTAAACCATGTGGTAAAACGCTGCCCTTATACCAACATGCGCAGTATGGCGTACAAATGGGACTTTTTCTCTCATTTACCCGAGTCTCTTCATCAGTTAACCATTGATGTCAGTGACCGTGGACTGCCAAGAAGCTATCGCTTCATGCACGGCTTTGGTAGCCACACCTATAGCTTTATTAACGCTAACAATGAACGCTTCTGGGTAAAATTCCATTTCCGCAGCCAACAAGGCATCGAAAACCTGATGGACGACGAAGCTGAAGCATTAATTGGTAAAGATCGCGAAAGTTCTCAGCGTGACCTATTTGAATCAATCCAACGTGGTGACTACCCTCGCTGGAACTTACAAATTCAGATCATGCCGGAAAAAGAGGCATCTACCGTACCTTATAATCCATTCGATTTAACCAAAGTTTGGCCACATAAAGATTACCCATTAATTGATGTGGGTTATTTTGAATTGAACCGCAACCCAGACAACTATTTCTCTGATGTAGAACAAGCGGCATTTAGCCCAGCAAACATCGTTCCGGGGATCGGTTTCTCCCCAGATAAAATGTTGCAAGGTCGCCTATTCTCTTACGGGGATACTCAGCGTTACCGTTTAGGTATTAACCACTATCAAATCCCAGTTAACGCACCACGTTGCCCATTCCACAATTATCATCGTGATGGTGCAATGCGTGTGGATGGAAATAGCGGTAATACCGTCACTTATGAGCCAAACAGCGCAGGAATGTTCCAAGAGCAGCCAGATTACAGCGAACCCCCATTATCCATTGAAGGGGCTGCCGATCATTGGAATCATCGCGAAGACGAAGATTACTTCAGCCAACCGCGTGCTCTGTATGAATTACTGGATGATGCGGAACATCAGCGTATGTTCCAACGTTTAGCTGGTGAGTTGATTGAAGCATCAGAAGAAACACAAAAACGTCAAATTGACCTGTTTAAAAAAGTGCACCCTGAATATGGTGCAGGGGTTGAAAAAGCGTTGAATGCACTGAAATAATTCAGTGTTTTAAGTACACCAAGCGCTAGAATTCTCTAGCGCTTTTTTTATTTGTTCATACGGTACGTTGAGCTAAGACCCATCGTTTAACTTGCTGGCGAGACACTTTAATCCCGCCCGCTTTCAAATCCGGGTCTAAACGATAAAATGCCATCGGAAACTGGTAGGGTGCTAACTTATCTTTTAGCCAATCCGCCAGCATGTTTAAGTCAGTTGATTCCTCAGCGTCAATCACCGCAACAGGTCGTTGTCCAAATTGCACATCATCAACCGGAATAATAAAGCTTTGGTGTACATCAGGATACCCATTAATGACTGCCTCAATATCTTCAGGCTGGACACATTCTCCACCACTGATAAACAGATTATCTAGACGCCCTAAAATCTGATATTCACCTTCTATGAATGCGCCTTTGTCATTCGTTTTAAACCAGCCATCAACCCGTTTTAGGGGATACAGTTGCCCGTCAAACCAATATCCTAATGATTGACTATCTGACTGGATTTGGATTTCCTCATCCACAAGGCGAACTTGCTTACCTTTGAGTGGTAAACCAACCCCTTTTTTACCATCCGCGCGTTTCGCACAAACCGTTGACGCCATTTCTGTCATACCATAGCCACTCCAGCAGACAATGCCTTGCGAAGCAGCCAGTTCAGTTAATGTCGTTGGGATCATTGCCCCACCAAGTAGAACTTCTTTTAATGCGACTTGCTCAGGCATTGTATCATTTAGCAATCGCCATAATTGTGTCGGCACTAATGATGCATGACTCACACACTGTAACGCTTCGGATAATGGTGTTGAACGTACGGCAATTTTTGCCCCTCTGAATAACCAGCGCCACACAATGCCTTGACCAGAAACATGAAATAATGGCAATGAAAGTAACCAACAATCATCTTGTTGATAATTCATGGCATCAAGGACACCGGCTGCGCTATTGAGATGAGCTGAAACACTGTGAACAGCCGCTTTAGGTAACCCTGTCGAGCCAGAGGTTAAAATTAACGTTGCAGGTTGTTTATAGGTATTCTGGAAACAAATAGAAGGAAAATCATCATACTCAGTAAAATGAGCATACAGTTGATAATCCAAGTGACGATAATCCGATAACACATTGTGCTCATTCGTAAAATCAATCACTGCGCTAATATCAAGATGCGGAAGTAAGTCATTTAACAACCGCTCAGGAAGACGAGGATTAAGTGGTAACACCCTCACCCCGCAAGCGATCAGTGCTAGCTGGCTGAGTAACAAATCTACCGAATTTTTACCACGTAACGCCACACATTGCCCTTCGCTCACCCCTTGCATGGCAAAGTAAGTCACTAAATCAGCAATATGTTGGTTTAACTCATGCCACGAGACTGATTCAGTGTCAGTCAGTAATGCCGTTGCATTTGGCTGAAGACTGGCCCAGTGCTGCCAAGGCCAGTCAGTGAATGGTGTAATCGTGGATTCTGTTACAGTAGATGGGGTTAACTCTGCCATACAACCGTCAGTTCATCTAACTGTTGAACAGGAATTTGGCACCCAGGCCATGGTCGAATCAACTGAGATTGGATCAGTGAAACGGTGTCTAACCCCGGAATGGTATCAGGCGTCAGCCAATGTGCGATGCGCGCTAACTGAGTTAAACCAAAGCTGGATTCAATGGACGAGCTAATGACGGCCTGCATACCTAACTGATGCGCTTGCTCCACTAAACAACGACAATAACTCAAACTGCCAGTTAGTGTTGGTTTAATGATGATCGCAGCAACACCCGCTTGTGCTTCCACTTTAAAACCGTCTTCTCGTACACTTTCATCCCATGCAATGGCAATGCCGGTATCCGCAGAAAATTGCAAAGACTCCTCTCGGGTTTTGCAGGGTTCTTCAAGAAAAGCAATCCGACTACGGTAATCAGGATTCACATATTTGGCGAAGCCATCCGCTTTTGCCCGAGTCCAACTGCGATTAGCATCTAAACGCAATTTGAGTTCAGGAACGGCTTCCAATAACAAGTTAGCCACCATACCATCACGTACAGCTTCATAGAGCCCCACCTTCACTTTAGCCACCTTTTCCCCTTCCATGGCATCAAGGCTGAGGATTAGATCGTCAGGGTCACCGCTACATAATGGCGCTTTACGATAGTCGGCTTGTTGAGGAAGTTCGCCCGTTAATTCCGCTAACGCGCAGCTACAGCCAAAGGCGACAGAAGGTAAATGGCTTGACGTCATTGTGCCTTCATTCACCCATCCATTTAGCCATGCGATGGTTTCAGCAGTTGCTTCCTCCAATGTTTCACGGCTAAATTCAGGTAAAGGAGAAATTTCCCCCCAACCTTCGCTATCCCCATCTTGTAAACACACTAATAACCCATCTCGAGTTTTCAGTCGTTGATAGCGAAGGATAACGCCTGCCTCCATTGGCAGGCTGAACGAGTAAAGTTTGGCTTTTCTCATTATGGATTACGCTTATATTTAGAGAAATCTGGAGCACGTTTTTCGTTGAATGCGTTACGACCTTCTTGACCTTCATCCGTCATATAGAACAGCATAGTCGCGTTACCTGCTAATTCTTGCAGACCGGCTTGACCATCACAGTCAGCATTCAAGGCAGCTTTCAGGCAACGTAATGCCATTGGGCTGTTTTCCAGCATTTCACGACACCAACGCACAGTTTCTTTTTCGAGATCAGCATAAGGAACAACGGTATTGACCAGTCCCATATCTAAGGCTTCTTGTGCATTGTATTGGCGGCATAAGAACCAAATTTCACGTGCTTTCTTTTGACCGACAATACGCGCCATATAAGATGCGCCCCAACCGCCATCAAATGAGCCTACTTTTGGACCTGTTTGACCAAAAATAGCGTTATCAGCCGCGATAGTTAAGTCACACATCATGTGTAAAACATGACCGCCACCGATAGAGAAACCCGCAACCATTGCTACCACAGGTTTCGGACAAGTACGAATTTGACGTTGGAAATCTAATACGTTCAAATGGTGTGTGCCGCTTTCATCACGGTAGCCGCCGTAGTCACCCCGGATTTTTTGGTCACCGCCTGCGCAGAAGGCTTTTTCGCCTTCGCCAGTGAGGATAATTGTGCCAACATGGTCATCATAACGCGCATCAGACAATGCTTGGATCATCTCTTTTACGGTCTGTGGACGGAACGCATTACGCACTTCAGGGCGATTAATGGTGATTTTAGCAATCCCTTCAGGGGATTTATGATATCGAATATCTTCAAAACCTTCTGAGCAATCTTGCCACTCAATCGGTGCGTACAATTTTTCTTCGCTTGGATAAATCATTATCAAGTTCCTTTAACCACAGTGTGATAAAAAATGGTGAAGTGCAATCACATAATGTTGGGGGTTTTCCCGATGCGCATTATGCCCTGCATTCTTAATTAGCGTAAACGGCAATGCATATTGTTGCGAAACGCTTCGAAATTTTTGGTCCTTTTCACCGCAAAAATAGCAGTAAGGGACCGATAAATGCATCAAGGGTTCGACTAAAAACGGCTGTTTGGATAATGAGGTATTTTCCAACATATCCGCTACGGCTAAGGGGTTATTCAGGGCGCGTAATGCAACCAAATTAGCACGTTGTTCGTCGGTAAGATCGGCAAAAACCGCTTGCTGATACCAGTCATTCAGTACTCGCTCAATAGGTTGGTGGCGAAAACGTTCCGCCCATTGATGGTCATGATTCTCTCGAGCTTGGCGTTCTTGTGCATTCTGTAAACCCACATTCCCACCTTCAATCACCAAGCCTTGTAATCCTTTATGATTTGCAAAGCAGGCAAAATGCATCGCCAAACGAGCACCGAGTGAATAACCGACCAAAACAAACCGTTGAACGGCGTACTGCTCCAGCAAGCGAGACAATTGCTGATTAAAATCACTAAAACCTTGGCAAGTAATGTGACACGAGTCGCCATGCCCCGGTAAATCGACGACTAATCGGGGATAATTGGGGCAAGCTTCTACAATGGATGACCAGTCATCCGCACTACCAAACAACCCATGTAGAAAAACTAACCAAGGTGTTTGGTCATTTTTTTCTTGGCTGGGATAACTGTGCGCGGCTAACACGGCAAACTTTCCACTTCTTGCAGTAATTTTTTCAGAGTGCGAGCCCCTTCATCACCGTCAACCACCAGCTCAACAAGCAGCGTTCCGTGCTGGTTATGCCAAAATTCATCAAGCGTCTCTTTTAAGCTTGTCCAATCTGTCGGGGCGCAATATTGCAGACCAAACATCATCGCAGCGCCAGCAAAACTCACATTTTGAGGCATGCAGTAATAATTTTGTCGAGCCTCAGGTGACGTTGGCAACATGGAGAATATTTGCCCACCATTATTATTCACGATAATCAAGACGCTCGGCGCGGAAGGCTCACGTAATAACGCTAAACTATTTAGGTCATACAGCGCTGAAATGTCACCAACGATACCTAACGTCGGTTTAGCAGTAGCGCGTTGCACCCCTGCCATCGTCGAGATCAGCCCATCAATACCACTTGCGCCACGGTTACTGAACACAGGATATCCTGCCGGTAACTGGGCGAAGGCATCAATTAAACGAACAATTAAACTGTTCCCCACAAAAAGTTGCCCACGAGGAGGAAGAAGATCGGGCAATTGATGCGCGACAGCAGCTTCTGAAAATTGGTTTTTCAACTGTATTTCAATATGTTGTGAAGTACGATTCGCTAAATCAGCAAGATCTGCACACCATGGGCTACGTGGCTGAGTTGGGTGTTGTTCCAACCATCTTTTAATGCTGCACGTGAGCTTGCGCCCCTGATGATTGGCTGGGTCTAAACGTCCCGGTATTGAATCCACTATCCAATACTCTTGGGGATGACATTGACTTTGCCATTGCAATGCGCGTTTTCCAGTCAGGCTTGAACCAAATTGCACCACTAATTCAGCCTCATCTAGCCAAGCCTTAGCGTTCGGGTGCTGTAACCATAAATCAGCACAAGGGTAAGGCTGCCCGGTTTGAGAAAGTACGTCACCAATAAGTGGCCAGCCTAATTCGTCAGCCCATTTAGCCACGAGCTCGCCATCACTGCTGCTCATACGCCCAGCGACTACCACGCCTTTTTTCTGACGCCAGAAATACCAATCAGCAACCAGAGCCACAGTATGGGTCAATGGCTCAATCAACCATGGATGGGATGATTGCCACCAATCACCCAAACTTGCCTGCCAGTCAGTATCGCCTTCTGTTTCTCCGTACAATGGCTCAGCAAAAGGGCAATTCACATGGAATGCACCATGTCGCAACTGATTCATCCCATTATCAATCGCGGAAACCAGCCATTTTGCGGAAATATCACGGGTTGGTCTTGGCAGCATTAAATTTTCGAAAGGATGACTCGCAAAAATATGAGTTTGGCGAATAGCCTGATTCGCCCCGCAATCAATCAACTCAGGCGGCCTATCGGCGGTGAGAAAAATAACTTTTTCCCCTGTTAATCCAGCTTCAATGAGAGACGGATAGAGATTGGCTACCGCAGTCCCTGAAGTCACAATAACGCCAACAGGCTCGCTACTCGCCTTCGCAAGCCCTAGCGCAAGGTGCCCTAATCCGCGCTCGTCAAAGTGCGTATGGCAATGAAGTTTCGTGTTATTGATCGCTGCCAACGTCAATGGTGTGGAACGAGATCCTGGTGCAATACAGATATTTTTCATTCCGTGACGGGCGAGCGCCTCAATAATTACCTCAGCCCAACGGAGATTAAATGCTGAATTAGACATAATGTGCTCGGTAAATTATTCATGATGCTGAGTGTAATAGGATTAAGAAAAATTTCTTGATCTCAGAACAATTTTTCATGAACTAATTGAAAATAAAAAAGAAATAACCATTTTAGCTATAGGGTTTTTAGTGTATTTTGAGTAAGGACTTTAGCCCAGCAGCTTTGTTTTCAATTTCTTCCCATTCTTGTTCAGGATCTGAATCTCTCACAATCCCCGCGCCTGAATAGAGCGAAATTTGTCTATTATCAATTTGAGCACAACGCAGCGAAACCGCAAATTCACTTCGATTCAAGCTGACAAAACCTCCCGTTCCCGCATACCATCCTCGAGAAAACGGTTCATGCTGAGCTAAAAACTCACGAGCCACTGAGCGAGGTAAACCACAGACCGCAGCCGTTGGTTGTAAACGTTGTAAACAGTCGCTATCCGAAGGTGTTAATAATGTCGCCGCGATAGAGCGATACAAATGCTGGATTTTTCGAAGGCGGATAACTTTTGCAGATGAAACGTCAATACCTGTAACTGCACCTTGTAGCTGTTGGCAAATATCATCAACCACCACCAAATTTTCATGTTGGTTTTTACTGTCTTCCATTAACCACTTAGCATTTTCAGCCGCAATCACATCATCAGTATGATTTGCGACGGTTCCGGCTAATGCTTCTGAGTTAAGTTGAGTTCCTTGGCGCAAATAAAGGCGTTCTGGCGTCGATGACATAAACCCTGAATGAGCGCTAAAGGCCATCATAAAGTGGTAGCAATGATGATTGACTTTTTGGCTGGCGGATAAAAATTCAGCGACAGTAATAGGCTGGGTTAACGATAATTTCGTTTCCCTCGCCATCACGACTTTTTCCATTTTACCTGCGCGCATATCTTGGATAGCGCCAGTTAATCGCTCACACCATTCATCATGATCGGGGATATGTTGCTGCCCAATAATCTCAGTTGATAGTATAGACAACGTATTCGATGTTGATTTCAGCTGCTGTAAAAATGCCATTGCATGCGGTATGTCTTCAGCACCGTCGATGTTTAATGTCACCGTAACGGCGGAACGTAAACGAAATATTTCTAAGCGAGGTAAAAAATAGAATGCGGATTCCCGTTTAAGCGCATCGCTAATCCCTTCACCCACTGCGTTCCAACCATTCAAACCCCATAATCGCATATCCGGCATTTCTGCATGTTCAGCGATAAATTGTTCGGCATCAGTGATGGAATTAAACGATCTTACCGTCCCCAGAGCACTGCACTCTTCGGAACCGGTACGATGATACCAATAAAACTGAGGATAGCTATCTTGGGCTGATAACCATGCTAACCCTGGGAATACCTCTTTCGTGTCCATTTGCCACACTAAACGGGTATATTCGTGAGGATTAAGTACTAATGTCGACAAATGATTCAGAATTTCAGTTAATAATTTATCAATTTTTGTTTTTGTCACTTTAGATTCCCACTGCTACATCACAACGACATCGATTTACTTATAATTATTATATATCGCAATGTAATTTATTAACACATTCATTATTAATGACATAATCCGTTCAAAAAACAGCCACAAAGAGAGCGAAAGTGATACTTTGCAAGTCATTTAAGATCACAAAAATTATTGATTATCAAAATGTTAAGTAAGCTTTTTTCTCGCTACCTCACTTTAAATGAAAATCTCAGAAACAGATAGAAAATATAAAATAGCAATAATTTATATTATAAATTATTTTTATTCTTATCTTTTTTAGAGGATAGGCTTTCTATTTCAGTACTTTTAATTTGCATATAGAAATCTATTTTTTTACATGATTTGCATTTTTACCTGTCTGAATAACGGTAACTAGATTAATTGTTAAATATTAAAAACTACAACCAAGGAGTTATTTTTTAGCGAGGATTTTCATTTTTTAATATCAACGTAAGCTCTACGTTTCTAGTAGGTTATGAACTATAAACTTGAAAGAGTAAATCCTCCTGATCATGACCATTAAAAACTCATTATGATTAGAAAATTACAACTATTAACAATGAAATATTCAAAAAACAAATCGTCATATAAGTGAAAAGATAATTAGTTTTCTAATTTTATCATTCTATCTTCATTCAATTAATTGGAAATCCACAATGAATACTCAGTTTAATTATGACAGAATCATTGAAAAGGAAAGTATTGGTGACGCAACTCTTGCATTATTAACCAATCAAGATTCTCTATCCGCAAGATCAGCGGGTATATTCACCCTTGAAGACCTCATCAGTATTCATCGGCATGTTCAATTCGCATTGGCACTTCCGGTAAAAGACAGTGACATCTTAAAATGGTTTGGCATTAATGATGAAAATAGCGCATCACTTCCTGCAATTGAACTAATGGATATCATCATTGATATTCGCAAGCATGCTAATTCCTGGAATAATGTCGAATTGAAAGTTAAAGAACAATCCGTCGATTTATCGCTAACAAGTCGAAATATCATGCAAACTGGCGGTCAAGTTCTTGAATATATTAATCACATGCCGATTATTAAAAAAATTTCTGATACCTTAGAGGATTTATCTGAAGAAAGTTTAAGTCAGATTACTTATCAAAATGATGACCAACAAATTGCCACTGAACTTTTAAGTATTTTACATTTAATTAAAGGAGATATAAAACAACAGTCAATTAAAACCATTCATATTAAAAATACAGTCTCTGATTTTCGCGCCTATATTACTGGTGGATATCTTTCAGACTATACCCATGTAGAATCATTACTTTTCACTTTAAAAGGACTATATCAACAATTAGAATCTAAAGAGGATCCAAGTAATAATGAGTCATTCTTAAAAGAATTGATTACTTTTAAGAAAAATGAACTGCACCAACTCGAGCAAGAATATAGCCACTTTGTCAAACTCTGCTTTACAGGACTTGCAGGCGGCATTATAGGTTTAATCATCACAGGCAGTATTTTTGGTTCAAAAGCAGAAAATATTCGTTATCGAAAAAACATGCTGATTAAAGAGATTGAAGAAATAAACCATAAATTGCATCAAGAGCAGTTATTACAAAAAACCATTTTCGATATCCAAATTAATTTACAGAAAATTGATGGCTTATTTAAAGATGCTCGTCTCGCAATTGACCATTTAGATTATATGTGGCTGGTGATCCTCACAGAAATCAAACAATCTATTGATATATTTGCAAGGATAAATAATGCAGAAAAACTGATCCAATTTATCACGCAATTCAAACGTATCATCATGTCTTGGTCCGCTATTCAAGACTATTCAATTCATTTGATTAAGCTATTTGACGAGCTACAAATCAGTGAAAAAAATTCACAATAAAAGGCGTTAATATGCATGATAATCTTGATTTACCTATGTTACCTTCCATTGATATTTATCAATTAAGGTGTATTTCAAATAGTATTAGCTCTTTCAATAAAAATATTCTCAATTATGATTATATCATCTATGGTCGAATTCAAAAAATTGCTGCTAAAGTTGAAAGGCTTAATGAACTCATTCGCAATTCAGTCCCTATTCTGAAAATAAAACTAAATTACATTATAAAGAATGATGCCTATGAGTTACTTACATTAGAGGACAATAATGATGCCTACTCAGACATTAGACGGAAGATAGTCATGACTGGCTTTATTGATGACTTATTAGATATTAAATCAGAGTTGGAAAAGCTTATTGCAAAAACCCGCTATGCTCTAGAATCACTACTAGTATTCCATTTAAATGAACCTAATAAATTGAAACATTCTCAATATCTGAAACAAAAAGAATTTTTGGTTAATTCTAAAAATGGAAAACAATCAAAAATTAATGAATTAAACAATCATCTTTCGATTATTCTTGCAGCAGAAGAGATTATCTTAAAGCACAGAATTACAGACTTCTTCGATAAGTATTTTCAGGGTAAAGAGTTAATTGATTCTATTGATATTCAACCCAATAAAAAAGATATTTTAAAAGCCGCTATTAGTTATATACGTAACCTACTCACTATGGTTGATGATGGGCTTGAGTTTTCCCAACTTGTGGATGTCAGAATCTATGTTAGTGACCAAATTATTGAAGCACGTGAAGAAATCAATACGATTGATAATAATATATTTCGGATCTCCCAAATCATAAGCTATGCCAATGATATTAGCCAAATTGAGAGCCACAAACAAACCATTATCACACAGACTGGCGCTTTAAAATCCTATTGGGAATCTTGGTGTGGTTTTATGAGTGAAAAGATATCTGAAGAGTGCCTAAATCTTGAACATATTAAAACCATGAGTCAAATGTTCATGACCTATTTAAATGACATTGAATACCAATATCAACGGCAATTACCGGATTAAAAAAAGCCCCGTTACTGTAAAGTAACGGGGCTTTTACTTGAAGCAGATAAGAACTTAGTTCACTGCCGCCATTGTTAATGTTGCAATATTAATAATCGGTTGTGGCCACAGACCAAACACAATCACCGCAATTGCACACACAGCAGCAAACACTGTGCCTAATGTCATTTTTTCTGGGCCAGTATAACGATCTGCATGCTCTGCATCACGGCTATATAAGCTCGCCATAAAGCGCAGATAGTAGAATAACCCTAATGCACTACCTACCACGATAGCACCCGTTAACCACCACAGTTCCGCATAAACCACAGAAAGAATCGCGTAGAACTTACCGATGAATCCGAGTGTGATTGGAATACCCGCCAGAGATAACAGCATTACCGTCATGACCAACGCTAATACCGGCTTATGCCAGAATAAACCACGGAACGCACTAAAATCATCTTGGTCATCACCACGGTATGGACTTGAAATCACGCTGACCACACCAAATGCACCCAAACTTGCCAGTAAGTAGCTCACCAGATAGATAGCAATAGTGACTTGTGCCAATTGTGCATCAACACGCATTGCCACTAATGTCACCAACAGGTAGCCCATATGTGCGATGGATGAATAACCCAGTAAGCGTTTTGCGCTCTTCTGAGTTAGTGCCAATAAGTTACCAAACAGAATCGAAGCGACCGCAATCACACCGACAACCACTAATAATGTGTCGGTTTGCGCCAGTCCATCTGTATGGGCGATTGGTGCTTCTAAGAAGATACGAACCAATACGGCAAAAATAGCAATTTTACTGCCCGTTGCTAAGAAAGCCGCAACCGGTGCTGGCGCACCTTGATAAACATCAGGTGTCCATAATTGGAATGGGAACAGCGATAATTTAAAGCCAAAGCCCACAATCATCATTCCTAAACCAACTAAAATCAGCGGAGCATGAACACTGCTATTCGCTAAACTTTGACCGACGACGCTAAAGCTTAAGCTGCCTGATTCTGCGTATAACAAAGCGATACCGAACAGCAGGAATGAAGAGGCTGCTGCGGATAACACCATGTACTTGATACCCGCTTCTAAAGTGCGACTACGTTCGAAGGTATAAGCCACTAAACCGAACAGTGGGATAGAGATCAATTCAATACCGATAAACATCGACGCCATATGGTTCGACATCCCCAGTAACACTCCACCGGTTACTGCAATGGTCAGTAATAAGTAAAACTCTTCTTTGTTATCATTGAAACCTTCTAACCAATGATAAGCAAAGATAGCCGTACCCATACCCGCGATCAGAACCAATCCTGAGTAGAACAGTGCAAAACCATCAACTAACAGCAGTGAAGTGACTGCTCTTGGTAGGAGTGTTTCTTCGCCCAGCTCTGTCGGAAAGGTATAACCGTAAACCCAAATCAGTGAAACTAGCGTTAAAAGAAAGCCAACCACTGTTATCGCGGCACTGGTTAAATGATCGCGCCGCCACGCAATTGACAGCATCACAATCACTGCAGTTAATCCAACGAGGATCAACGGCAGCATTGCTAACAATTCTAAAGGTGTTATTGTCATGGCGAATTACTACCCTTGTGTTGAAAGTGAAGCAGAATACAGGTTATGCAGTGTTTCCATCGAGCCCGCTGATGTATCCAAGATAGGCTGAGGGTAGAAACCAATGATAACCAATAAAGCCGCCAGAACCAGTAGAACACCAAACTCACGGGCGGTTAGCCCTTTCAGTTCAGTGTCTGATTTCGGCGTTCCGTAGTAAGTCTGCTGCATCATCCATAGTGCATAGATAGAGGCAAACACCACACCAAATACCATAATGCAGGTCACTAATGTGAATTGGCTGAAGCTACCGAAGAAGATCATGAATTCACCGATAAAGTTACCTGTGCCTGGCATACCTAACGTTGCTGCTGCAAAGAACAAGGATAAACCCGGTAACCATTTGATGCGCTTCCATAACCCACCCATCATGCGCATATCACGCGTTTGAGTACGCTCGTAAAGCTGACCACTGATAATAATCAGCGCTGCACCGGACAGACCGTTTGTGATCATTTGGACCACAGCGCCTTGATACGCCAGCGTTGATCCTGCGTAGATAGCCACAGTGACAAATCCCATATGAGATAAGCTACTGTACGCCGCTAAACGCTTAATATCTGTCTGTTTAAACGCTAACCATGCACCGTAGAAGATACTGATAACACCCAGTGTCATCGCCACAGGTGTAAATTGCAGTGACGCTTCTGGGAACAGAGGTAACGTAAAGCGTAATAAGCCATATGCCGCTGTTTTCAGCATGATACCGGAGATATCCACGGAACCCGCAGTTGGCGATTGTTCTTGGGTATCTGCCATCCACCCATGGAATGGCACTAATGGCATTTTGACGGCGAAAGCAATAAAGAAGCCCAGCATCAGTAAGAAGCTAGTCGTTCCAGACAGCGCGCTTTCCGTACCCAGTAACAAGTTATAGTCGAATGTCAGCTCACCGGACTCAATAAAGTGAACGATAACTAAGCCAATAATCGACACCAGCATGATCAAACCGCTGACTTGTGTATAGATAAAGAATTTTGTCGCGGCATTCACATGCTGACGGTTACCTGAACCTTTGTGTCCCCAATTCGCAATCAGGAAGTACATCGGAATCAGCATCATCTCCCAGAAGAAGAAGAATAAGAACAGGTCAACCGCAGTAAAGATCCCCATCACACCCGCAATAATCCATAGCAGGTTAAAGTGATAAGCACCTTGGTTTTCTTGCTGTTCGCTCCACGAACTGAGGATGGAGAACGATCCCATAATGGCCGTTAATACCACCATTAGTAGAGATAACCCATCAACCGCTAGCGAGAAGTTGATACCCAGCGCAGGGATCCACTCAGTTGAGTATGTATTCTGCCACTCTGGAATACCTTGTGGGTTTACCAGCGAATAGTCCCCTTGCAGCCAAAATAGTACTGCGAGGATCAGCGTCGTTCCCATTGTCCCCAGCGCAACCCAACGAGGTGCGCGGTGACTGAATCGGTCAGCCTGCCAGCTTAGCAGGGCACCGATAAAGGGAATAAGTATTAGCCAATATAATTGCATGGCGCAATGTGTCCCTTAATTAAACCAAAAGCAGCAGAGCAAGAATCAGCACTGCACCCAGCCCCAGAGAGGCAACATACCAACGGATCTGACCGTTTTCACTCACTGCTAGCCCTTTATTTGCCCAACGTGAAAGATGTGCAGGGATATTCATCAGTGAGTTAATCGGATCGCTTTCGAGCAACCATGCGATACCTTTGAATGGTTTCACAAAGATAACGTCATACAGCCAGTCGAAGCCCCATGCGTGATACCACCACGTTGAGAAGAAACGACCAATCGCTGTCTTAGCAATCGCATCAACGATAGAACGTCTAAACAGGTAGAGGAACGTCGCAATCAACAGACCAGCGATAGCAAAACCACCCGAGATAGCTTCGATAAACAGTTTACCGTCTCCAGCTTCCATTGGTTTTGCAGGGAAAACGCCCTCTAATGGCTGATGGATCATCGCACCCACAAAGGTCGCGAGGATAGCCAAAATAGCCAGTGGTACGGTGTGAGTGATGCCTTTAACTTTATGCGCTTTGATTTTTGCTTCACCATGAAACACGATGAAAATCATACGGAAGGTATAAATAGCGGTCATCAGAGCACCGATGATACCTGCCCATAACAGCACAGTTTGTCCATCCACTTTCGCGCCCCACAAGATGGCATCTTTACTGTAGAAACCAGAGGTAAACAGCGGCAACGCTGCCAATGCACTACCACCGATTAACATTACAATATAAACGAATGGAATTTGCTTACGCAGCCCACCCATCTTGAAGATGTTTTGCTCGTGGTGACACGCGATGATCACCGAACCTGCGGACAGGAACAGTAACGCTTTGAAGAAGGCGTGTGTCATTAAGTGGAAAATTGCCGCATCCCATGCTTGAACACCCAGCGCCAAGAACATGTAACCAATCTGGCTCATGGTGGAGTAAGCAAGAACACGTTTGATATCCGTTTGTACCAGTGCAGCAAAGCCTGCGAACAGTAACGTTACTGCGCCTATGACACCCACTAAATGCAGAATGTCTGGCGTTAACAGGAATAACCCATGAGTACGTGCGATTAAGTACACACCTGCCGTTACCATGGTTGCGGCGTGGATTAATGCAGAAACCGGTGTTGGACCTGCCATTGCATCGGCTAACCATGTTTGTAATGGTAACTGAGCCGATTTACCCACAGCACCACCCAATAACATCAGCGTTGCCCAGTTCAGCATGGATAAGCCTTCTGGTGACAGCTGAGTTGCACGTTGCGCCATTTCGCTGAAGTTTAATGTGCCCAGTTCGTTGTACAGGATAAACATGCCGATAGCCAAGAACACGTCACCGATACGGGTCACGAAAAAGGCTTTCATCGCTGCTTTGCCATTTTCTGGGTTGGTGTAATAGAAACCAATCAACAGATAACTGCACAGCCCTACCCCTTCCCAACCGAGATACATCAGCATCATGTTATCGGCCAGCACTAATACCACCATGCTCGCGATAAACAGGTTAGTGTAAGTGAAGAAACGTGAGTAACCTTCCTCGCCACGCATATACCAAGAGGCATACACATGAATAAGGAAGCCCACACCCGTTACCACACCTAACATGGTCAAAGAAAGACCATCGAGGGATAAGCTAAATGGGATAGTGAAATTACCCACAGACATCCAAGTCCATAACATTTGTGGATAAACATACCCAGCTTCATGAGTTAGAAACTCAGAACCAGCATAAAATGCAACTAGAGCGGCGAGCCCCACTGAGCCTGCGCCGATAATCGCGGATACATTTTCTGACCAACGACCGCGGGAAAATGCGAGAAGCACAGACCCTAACAGCGGGAACAGAATCGTTAAATAGAGTAAGTTCATTCGCGCATCTCACTGACTTTATCAATGTTCAGGTTTTGACGATGACGATGGAGTTGCAGTAACAACGCCAATCCAATACTCGCCTCCGCTGCCGCCAGAGTGATTGCCAGAATATACATAATCTGACCATCTGGTTGCCCCCAAAAACTGCCCGCGACCACAAAGGCTAATGCCGTTGCGTTCACCATGATTTCCAGTCCGATCAGCATGAAAAGCAGGTTGCGGCGAATAACGAGGCAGCTAAGTCCCATTACGAAAATAATTGCCGCTAAAATCAGACCATGTTGAAGAGGTATCATTGTTTCTCCCCCGCATTACGGCTGTTGCTGACAAGATCAGCACTGTTTTCTGAACGGTCACGACCCACATGGAATGCAACAACCAAACCTGCGAGCAACAATAACGATGCCAATTCAACCGCTAAGACGTAAGGACCAAACAAACTGATACCCACGTCTTTCGCCGTGATAATTGCACCTTCCGTTTTATCTTGGTGAGAAAGGCTAGTGATCCCGTAAACTAAAATGCCCAGTAAAACGGCAGATAGCACTGCGGGACCTATCCACGTTTTCGGTGTTAACCAAGCGCGCTCTTGCTCTTGTACAGAGCGCCCTAAGTTCAACATCATCACCACGAAAACAAACAGAACCATAATGGCGCCTGCGTAAACGATAATCTCCAACGCACCCGCGAAATACGCGCCTAGCGAGAAGAACACCATTGACAGTGCCAGCAGAGAAACCACCAGATACAGTAGCGCATGCACTGGATTGGTATTGGTTATCACCCTCAAAGTTGCTAAAACAGCAACCAGACCGGCGATATAAAAAGTAAATTCCATGAATATCGCTCCTTACGGCAACAGGTCTTTGACGTTGATTGGTTTGGCTTCGTTATCCGCTTCACCTTTATCTTTACCTGCAATCGCCATACCTGATTTACGGTAAAAGTTATAATCAGGATATTTACCCGGACCCGAAATCAGCAGGTCATTCTTTTCATAAACCAGATCCTGACGACGCCAATCTGCCATTTCAAAGTCTGGCGTTAATTGGATTGCCGTCGTTGGGCAAGCCTCTTCACACAGACCACAGAAAATACAGCGAGAGAAGTTCACGCGGAAAAATTCTGGATACCAGCGTCCATCTTCATGTTCCGCTTTTTGCAGTGAGATACATCCCACAGGGCAAGCCACCGCACATAAGTTACACGCAACACAACGCTCTTCACCGTCAGGATCGCGCGTTAGCACGATGCGTCCACGGTAACGGGGTGGCAGATAAACCGGCTCTTCTGGGTACATCTGCGTTTCCCGTTTATCGAACGCATGTAGACCCACCATCCAAATACTGCGTACTTGGGTGGCGAAACCGACCAATAACTCTTTTAATGTCATGGTTCAATCACCCCTTACTGAGCGTTGTATAAAATCACTGCTGCGGTACCCAGCAGGTTAAGCAGTGTCAACGGCAGGCAAATTTTCCAACCGAAAGACATGACTTGGTCATAACGTGGACGCGGTAAAGACGCACGGATCAAGATGAACATCATCATGAAGAATGCTGTTTTAATCGCAAACCACAAAAAAGCAGGCAAGAATGGACCATGCCAACCGCCAAAGAACAGTGTCACAATCAGAGCAGACACTGTCACGATACCGATATATTCACCCACGAAGAACAGACCGAATTTCATACCGGAATATTCAACGTGATAACCGTCGGCAATTTCTTGTTCCGCTTCGGGTTGGTCAAATGGGTGACGGTGACACACCGCAACACCCGCAATCGCAAACGTAATGAAGCCAAAGAATTGTGGGATAACGTTCCACATGCCCGCTTGGGAGTTCACGATGTCAATTAAGTTGAATGAACCCGCTTGCGCGACGACACCCATCAATGACAATCCTAAGAACACTTCATAGCTGACGGTTTGAGCGGATGCACGCATCGCACCCAATAATGAGTATTTGTTGTTACTTGACCAACCTGCAAACAGCACCGCGTAAACAGCCAGACCCGCCATCATCAGGAAGAATAAAATTCCGATGTTCAGATCCGCAACATGCCAAGTCGGGCTGACTGGCACAATCGCAAATGCTAAAAACAGTGAACAAAATGCAATAACTGGCGCCAGCGTAAAGATTTTCTTATCCGCAAACTCTGGGATCCAGTCTTCTTTAAACAGCATTTTGAACATGTCGGCAATCAGCTGACCCATACCAAATGGGCCAACACGGTTAGGACCGTAACGGTTTTGGAACAAACCGAGAATACGGCGTTCGCCGAGACTCATGTATGCCCCGCAGGTCACAACAACCAGCAAAATAACAACGGATTTAAGGATGGAAATCAGGACTTCCATCACCGCCGGAGAAATCCAATCCATCATGCGCCCCTCCGCAGATTATTCACTGACACGCCAGCCATAACAGGTGCAATTCCCGGCATACCAAGAGGTAAACCGATTTGACCCACTGCAAGGTGCTGGCTGATGCGTACTGGCAGATTAAACGTTTGACCTGCATGGCTAAACTCAGCTTTTACGCCTGCATTTAAGCCCAGTGTCGCCGCATCTTGTGCATTCAACATGATATAAGGCTCTGGCATACGTTGCTGAATCACATCGGCACGTTGTGAGGTTTCATCACTGCCAAATAGATGATAGTAAGGTGCAACGACCCATTGAGATTCACCGCCTTGGTAAGCCGCTGGGATCTCAGTGAAGTAAGCCAATTTACTGTCTTTGGAATTGAATAAACGCACGCCTGGGTCACCAAATAACAGGTGTCCACCCACTTCCGCTTGGAACTTGTTCCATGCTTGTGGTGAGTTCCAGCCCGGTGCCCATGCAAATGGAATTTGCTGACGTGGTGCTTTCGGTTGGTTATTCCCTTCCATTGAGAACGCAAATGGTGAGTCGATATCTTGCGGTTGACGCGGTTCGTGAACCGATTTGTCCGCCAGCATTGCCGTACGACCGCTGTAACGATGTGGTTCACGCGCCAATTTCTGTCCACGAATGCGGAAAGAGGCTTTTGGTGCGGTATCTCTGATACCTGCAAATTGCGGCAGTGCAGCCACACACTCTTCAATAACGTGATCTAATTGCGACCAATCCGCATCACGTTGCTGCGCTTCAGTTTGCAGTGAATGCATCCAACGCCAGCTTTCGTTCATCACAATGCTGTTATCGTAGTAAGTTGGGTCAAACACTTGGAAGAAACGTTGAGCACGACCTTCTTGGTTGATAAGCGTACCATCTGCTTCAGCAAAACTGGCTGCTGGCAGCACTAATGTCGCTTTATCCATAATGTCAGTGTGCTGGTGGTCTGCCACAATTAGGTGTTTCAATTTCGCTAATGCGCTATTGACGGCATCCACGGTGCTATGACGGTAAAGGTCATTTTCCATCACAATCGCAACATCGGCTTCTTTGGCTTCAATGCGAGCAAAGGCGTTTTCTAACGGCAGTGCGTTCATCATCGCCAGACCGAAGCTATTTGCATGAGATGCGACATAAGACAGACCGACGTTTGCACCTTTCGCTTTCAGCGCAAATGCCACGTTCGCTGCGGCTTCAATCATCGCATCACTAGCGCTATGGCTACCACTGATAATCAGAGGTTTTTTCGCACCAGCTAAGGCCTGAGCCACAGTTTCTACTTTCGCTTTCACATCAGCCGGTAAATCATTCACCGCTGGTGCGTCACCGTTGATCAGGTTAGCAATCGCAAAACCGAAACGCGCTTGGTCAGCCACTGGCGCACGGTAATTGTATGCCGCGACATCATCTAAACGCGTGTCATCCACGTTGGTGATAAACAGTGGATACTTGGCGTGTTGACCAATGTTTTGAATCGCTGCGATTTGCCAGTCAGCGACTTTCTGTGCCGCTGCCATTTCACGGGCTTTGCCCTTCACGGCTTGGCGAACAGACAGCGCCATACGCGCACCCGTCTGGGTTAAATCTTCACCCAGCACTAACACCGCATCATAACCTTCGATTTCACGCAGTGTTGGGGTGTAGATGCCACCATTTTGCAGGATATTTTGCATCAACGATAAGCGACGTTGCTCGTCCGCAGAAATGCCCGAATAGAAGTTTTCCGCACCAACCAGCGCACGCAGAGCATAGTTACTTTCAACGCTCGCACGCGGAGACCCGATACCAATCACTTTTTTCGCTTGATTGATAATCTGCGCACCGCTTTGCATCGCTTCAATTGCTGAAATCACTTGCTGCACGCCATCTTTAGTGAATAGTGCTTGGCGAGGACGGTCTTTGCGGTTTACATAACCATAACCAAAGCGACCGCGGTCACACAGGAAGTAATGGTTTACAGAACCGTTATAGCGGTTTTCAATACGGCGTAGTTCACCATAACGCTCACCTGGGCTGGTATTACAACCGATACTGCATTGTTGGCAGATACCCGGTGCAAATTGCATATCCCATTTACGGTTGTAGCGTTCTGAGTGAGTTTTGTCGGTGAATACCCCTGTTGGACACACTTCGACGAGGTTGCCAGAAAATTCGCTTTCCAGCGTACCGTCTTCAGTACGACCAAAATAGACATAGTTATGCGCCCCATACACACCTAAATCAGTGCCATCCGCATAATCTTTGTAATAACGAACACAGCGGTAACACGCGATACAGCGGTTCATTTCATGACTAATGAAAGGACCAAGATCTTGGTTAACGTGAGTACGCTTAGTAAAACGATACTTACGCATCGTATGACCAGTCATGACCGTCATATCTTGTAAGTGGCAGTTACCCCCTTCCTCACAGACTGGGCAGTCGTGTGGGTGGTTGGTCATTAGCCATTCAACAACACTTTCACGGAATTGTTTGGCTTCTTCATCATCGATTGAGATGTAAGTGCCTTCCGTTGCCGGTGTCATACAAGACATTACGAGGCGACCACGAGTGTCATCTGCGTTTTGATACTGCTTCACCGCACACTGGCGGCAAGCGCCAACGCTTCCCAGCGCCGGATGCCAGCAAAAATAAGGAATATCTAGCCCCAACGATAAGCAGGCTTGTAACAGGTTTTCTGACCCGTTTACGTCATATTCTTTGCCGTCTACATATATCGTAGCCATAGTCAGCATGCTTCCCAAAGGCCCGCGTTAGCAGGCGTTAAACATAAATACGTTCTTCGTTAAAAATTCGTTTAGCGGTTGCTCAATCGCTAAATGCTTACCAACGCTGCTTCAGCAGGTTTGGTTGGATCCCGGCAATCTGCACGATGTTACGCAGATCTTTTTTCGAGATACCCGCTTCGAACTCTCCACGGAAATATTTGATGGCGCTTTGTAATGGCTCAACCGCACCCGGTGCGTGTGCACAGAACGTTTTACCTGGACCTAAGAAACGGCAAAGTTGCTCAAGAGTTTCGATATCCCCTTCTTGACCTTCGCCTTTTTCCAGTGCTTGTAAAATTTTCACGCTCCATGGCAAACCATCACGGCATGGTGTACACCAACCACAGGATTCACGTGCGAAAAAGGTTTCTAAGTTACGCACTAAAGAAACCATATTGATTTCGTTATCCACTGCCATTGCCAGTGCAGTCCCTAAACGGCTGCCCGCTTTTGCAATATTTTCGAAATCCATCGGTAAATCGAGGTGATCGTTGGTCAGGAAGTCAGTTCCTGCACCACCCGGTTGCCATGCTTTGAGTTTTAATCCATCGCGCATACCGCCCGCGTAGTCTTCTAAAACTTCACGCGCTGTCGTACCAAATGGCAATTCCCATAAACCTGGATTTTTCACACGACCTGAGAAGCCCATCAGCTTAGTGCCGGCATCTTTACTCTTACCCGCACTTAAATTGATATACCACTGGTCACCGTGCTCTAAAATCGCAGGAACGTTACAGATGGTTTCCACGTTATTCACGCAAGTCGGTTTACCCCAAGCCCCAGAACTCGCAGGGAATGGTGGTTTAGAGCGTGGGTTAGCGCGGCGACCTTCTAATGAGTTAATCAGTGCGGTTTCTTCACCACAGATATAACGACCTGCGCCCGTGTGCACAAACAGCTCAAAATCAAAACCTGAACCAAGAATATTTTTACCTAACAGACCCGCTGCTTTTGCTTCTTCAATGGCGCGACGTAAATTTCTTGCCGCTTCCACATATTCACCACGTAGGAAGATGTACCCGCGATATGCTTTAAGTGCATATGCGCCAGTAATCATCCCTTCAACTAAAAGGTGAGGAAGTTGCTCCATCAGTAGGCGGTCTTTATAGGTGCCCGGCTCCATTTCATCCGCATTACATAAGAAATAACGCAGTTTCATGTTTTCGTCTTTTGGCATCAGGCTCCATTTCAGACCCGTTGAGAATCCCGCACCACCGCGTCCTTTCAGACCCGCGTCTTTAACGAGATTAACAACTTCATCCGGTGCCATGCCTTTAAGTGCACGCTCAAGACCTTTGTATCCGTTTTTACTGCGATACTCATCTAACCAGACTGGCTGCGCATCATCACGCAGGCGCCAAGTTAGTGGATGAGTTTCTGCAGTTCGGATCACTGGATTAACAGAATTTGTCATGGATACTGCTCCAGTAGCTTTTGAATATTTTCAGGCTGGACGTAACTGTGGGTATCCTCATCGATCATCATCGTAGGCCCTTTGTCACAATTGCCTAAGCAACAGGTTGGCAGCAGCGTAAAGCGACCATCAGCCGTTGTTTGTCCTGGGCGAATATTCAGCTGTTTAATAATTTCAGCTTCTAAGCCTTGGTAGCCGGTAATATGGCAAACAACGCTGTCGCAATAACGAATAATATGGCGACCAACAGGTTGGCGGAAAATTTGGCTATAGAATGTCGCAACCCCCTCAACATCACTTGCGGGGATACCTAAAACATCAGCGATAGCGTGAATTGCGCCATCTTCAACCCAGCCACGGTTCTTTTGCACAATTTTCAGCGCTTCAATCGACGCTGCGCGTGCATCTTCGTAGTGATGTTTTTCGCCTTCAATTTCCGCACGTTCGTGTTCAGTTAACACAAAACCGTGGTTCACTTGCGGTTCAAAGACATTCACAACGTCTAATTGCTCGTGTTTATTTTGTTCATTATGCATGGTTAGCGATCCACATCCGACATTACAAAATCAATACTACCCAGATAGACAATCAAGTCAGACACCAAGCTACCTCGAATAACCGCCGGAATTTGCTGTAAGTGCTCATAGCTCGGGGTACGAATTCGTGTACGATAACTCATGGTGCTACCGTCACTGGTCAAGTAGTAGCTGTTGATCCCTTTGGTTGCTTCAACCATCTGGAATGATTCGTTCGCTGGCATCACCGGCCCCCACGACACTTGTAAGAAGTGGTTAATCAGGGTTTCGATATGCTGCAATGTACGCTCTTTTGGTGGCGGCGTAGTCAGTGGGTGATCCGCTTTAAATGGACCTTCTGGCATATTCTTCAAGCACTGCTCAAGAATACGGATACTTTGACGCATCTCTTCCACTTTGATCATCACGCGGTCATAGCAGTCACCGTTGTGAGCGATTGGGATGTCAAATTCAAAGTTTTCGTAGCCAGAATATGGACGCCATTTACGCACGTCGAAATCTACACCTGTTGCACGTAAACCTGCCCCTGTGACGCCCCACGCTAACGCTTCTTCTTTGGTATAAGACGCTACGCCAACAGAACGACCTTTCAGGATGGAGTTTTTCAATGCAGAGGTAACATAAGATTCTAGGCGCTTCGGTAACCAATCGAGTAATTCGCGCAGCAGTTTGTCCCAGCCACGAGGTAAATCATGAGCCACACCGCCAATACGGAACCATGCTGGATGCATACGGAAGCCCGTGATAGCTTCAATCACGTTGTACACTTTTTGTCTATCGGTAAACGCGAAGAAAACTGGCGTCATCGCACCAACGTCTTGGATATACGTACTGATATATAGCAGATGGCTATTGATACGGAAAAGTTCTGACATCATGACACGGATAGTTTTTACGCGATCCGGTACTTCAATACCTGCCAGTTTTTCAACCGCTAAAATATAAGGCATCTCATTGACACAACCGCCAAGATATTCGATACGGTCTGTGTAAGGAATGTAGCTATGCCATGATTGGCGTTCACCCATTTTTTCTGCGCCGCGATGGTGATACCCAATATCTGGCACGCAGTTAATAATTTCTTCACCATCGAGTTGCAGAACAATACGGAATGCACCGTGGGAAGATGGGTGGTTTGGACCCAAGTTAAGGAACATGAAATCTTCGTTTTCATTTCCTCGAGACATGCCCCACTCTTCTGGTTTGAAAGTCAATGCTTCCATTTCCAGATCTTGTTTCTGCTTAGTTAGCACAAACGGGTCGAATTCAGTGGCACGCGCTGGGTAATCTTTACGCAGTGGATGACCTTCCCAGCTTGGTGACATTAGAAGGCGGCGCAGATTCGGGTGACCTTGGAAGGTAATACCGAACATGTCCCAAACTTCACGTTCATGCCAGTTAGCATTAGGGAAAAGAGAAACCACGGACGGCACGTTTAAGTCATTCTCGTTAAGAGCCACTTTCAACATGATATCGCGATTTCGGTCAATAGATATGATGTGGTAGAACACACTAAAATCTGCTTCAGGCAGACCTTGGCGATGGATACGCTGGCGTTCATCGACTCCGTGTAGGTCGAATAACATCACATAAGGTTTAGGCAGTTTCTTTAAGAAATCTACAATTTCCAGTAATTGTTCACGGCGCACCCAAATCACTGGCATGCCAGTACGGGTCGCTTGAACAGAAAAGGCATCCGGGCCAAATTGATTGCGCAGTTCCAGAAGCACAGGATCATTAATGTGATCCTGTGTCTGCCATTCTGGCTGGTTACGACTCGCTTGCGCTATCTGATCTGTCATCATTCTTCACCATAACGCTTGATCAGGTTTATTATTTCGCAACAACATTGCTCTGTTACGCTGTATGGCTAAAAGCCTTAAATTTCGTCTGGGGTACGCAGGTTAGTCACTGCGATACGTTCACCGTGTTTTCTTTCTCTTTCTGACTGCATGTTCGCACGATAAACACCCTGATCACCGACAACCCATGAAAGTGGGCGACGTTCTTTGCCGATGGATTCTTGTAACAGAAGGAGAGCCTGCATATAGGCTTCAGGGCGTGGTGGGCAGCCTGGAATGTACACATCCACGGGAATAAATTTGTCGACGCCTTGCACTACAGAGTAGATGTCATACATCCCACCCGAGTTTGCACATGAACCCATGGAGATAACCCATTTTGGTTCAAGCATTTGGTCATATAGGCGCTGAATGACGGGAGCCATTTTAGTAAAACAGGTTCCCGCAACAACCATGAAGTCGGCTTGACGAGGAGAAGCACGTAGTACTTCCGCACCAAAGCGGGCTACGTCATGAACAGCCGTGAACGACGTCACCATTTCTACATAGCAACATGAAAGACCAAAGTTGTATGGCCACAGGGAGTTCTTACGACCCCAGTTCACCACATCATGAAGTGCATGGGATAATTTCCCCATATACACACTGTTTTCAACTTGCTGCTCAAGAGGATCAGTAACGATTTCTTGAGTTTGCAGTGGGTAACGGTCGTTCTCACCGTTCGGATCTATGCGGGTGAGCGTATAATCCATTGTATATTGCCTCGCTTTTTACTGCGGATGACGATTGCTGATTTTAATAACTTCACTAGGACCTTTAACTGCGCGACGTGAACGGATTGGAGTCCAATCCAATGCACCAACGCGGACCAGATAAAATAATCCCGCCAACAATACCAAGATAAAAATAGCGGCTTCGATGAAACCGACCCAACCCGCTTCGCGGATGGCGACAGACCATGCAAATAAGAACATAGCCTCCACATCGAAGATCACGAAAAACATCGCGACCAAGTAGAACTTGGCTGACATACGAAGACGAGCACTACCGACTGAATCAATACCTGACTCATAGGGAACGTGTTTTGTTCTGGCTTTGGCGCGGCTACCCAAGAAATGACCAGCGGTCAACATGAAAGCGCAAAGACCAATAGCGCCGAGAAGGAATATAGCAAAGCCCCAGTTATGGGCTAACTCTAGGATTGATGTAGACATACTCGTTGCTTACTCATTACTTATGATGCGTAACTGCTCTTTTTAACAACATGGCAGTGTTGCAGCACAATTGCCCAGTTAATCGAGAAGAAAGACCAATATGATCCCCAAACTGCAAGATCACCAAACTAAAATCAGTCTGACGACTGCCGTTTGGTTCGTCCTCTCCCACTACATTTTATTTTGCTCAAATGAACAAAATAACCCGTACTTATTACAAAAAATTCACACGCAAAAAACATCAGCGAAACAAAAAGTACTCATTATCTGCTAAAACGTGTCAGTGTTACTATACACAAATAAACACGCAAAGTAGTCTAACTGATTATTCGTTTTTACTACACCATTATCTCAGGAAAAACCTGTCTTAACAGACGAAAAAATGTGCTTTTTATTTGATCTAACGCACAGATTTATTGAAAAAATACTCAATTTGTTTACATAACATCCGAATTTAATTTAAGAGGCAATAACGATTTTTTATTCATCATGCCCACTAAGCCACTGAGTACTCTCAGCTATTTTATCAATTCAGCAAAAAATTATTGTTAACGACGTAACAAATCGTTAACTAACTAATGAATTTCATGTTATGCCATATACATCACAATTATTTCATGCTCTTACGCGTTAATCCATACTTAATAAGTGGGTAATACGTGTATTTTATCACCTATTGAACAGAAACTTTGTTCACTTTTTTATCACCTCACTCTTAAGTAAAATATCGTACGACTAAAATTGACTTAAGTCTCTATTAACCACTTGATGAGTAAGGAGAGAAAATTGGCATTAAGATCATTTTGATAACAATCGAGAGGCGGTATTGCGCAGAGGAAAAAGCAATAAGTAAAAAATAAAAACGGCCGAATCAGATACACTGATCCAGCCGGATAAACATAATACTGTTTTGCCACTTACTCTTGATAAAAAACCTATTTTATCGGTAAGGACAAAGAGTGACCTTATTGACCACTGTTCTCTACTTGCTCAGCCGCAGGGGCTACTGCATAAGGGATTTTTTTGTTTTCAATCGCGCTAAAGACGGTAAGCACAAAATCTTTTTGCTCATCCGCATTTTTGTATAACCAGTATTGGATATCTGGTAAACGCGGTAAACCATCCGCTTCACTCAAAATACGCAGATCCGCATTTTGCATTTCCATTGGACGCGCCGTCACACCGACTTCAGCATTCACAGCAGCGCGAACAGCTGGCAATGATGCCGCTTCATACGCCACATGCCATGGTAAACCAGCCTCATCTAATGCATGAGTACATAATTTACGGTATGGGTTAGTTTCATCCATCATTACCAATGGAATCGGTTCATTTGGGCGTAACTGAAAATCTGGTGCACTGTGCCATAAAATAGGAACAGTTCTTAATGCAGTTTTCGGGTGTTGAGGAATACGGCTCGTCGTTAAGGCTAAATCAATTTCGTGGTTATCTAACATTGATTCAATAAACTGAGCACGTTTAATTCGAACTTCTACCGCGATACGTGGAAAAACGGAAGCGATACGGTTCAATAAAAATGGGAGTAAGATATCGACTGTGTCATCGGATGCTCCGATGCGTAATTCACCATCTGCATCGTTATACGTTAATGATGCCGTTGCATCATCATTGGCGCGTAGAATTTGTCTCGCATAACCGAGTAATTGTAAACCATGGGCAGTTAATAGCTTATTACGCCCGTGGCGTGCAAATAATTCACGACCAACTAATTGTTCTAAACGTTGCATCTGCTGACTAACAGCGGACTGAGTACGACATACTGCGGCAGCGGCAGCGGCGAAAGTGTTAAGATCAGCCACTGCGACAAATGTGCGTAGTAAATCGAGATCTAAGTTCATTATGGGACGATTGGAATTTATCATCGTACATTCTCTTTATATAATTTTATGATACCTGGTGTTTCTGCTCTCCTCCGTGAGAATCAGCGAGTCTTAAAAATGATCCAACTTTTTGCATTTCTAATCCATAGATCTGCATTTATTGTATTCAAATACTCTACATTGCTATACCTATCTGATAATTAACTAAAGTTACTTTAATTATCTAAATAGCATTTTAAGTTTCTATCAATAAAGCGGGCGCTGATTAACAAAAAGCGCAATAAACCCGCAATAATTGAATAGGACTAAATAGTAACATATTTAATGTAGTTGCAATTATTTTAATGTAAGCTCTTTATGTAACATATGATGTAAATTAACAATTTTATTAATTATCAATACGCTAAACATTATAAACACGTTTCCATTAAGAATATTCTTATTAAAATAATCAATATTGCTAACAAAAAAAGCCAAAAACTATCAAAAATCCCCCGACCAATAGTTAAATTTATTTCTAGTTTAATGATTTAAGATTCAAACTTACAGAGTGATACAATTTTGACACGTTTGTCATAGCGTCATTTTTTTACTTTTCCACTCCAAAACAGCGATAATTATCAGAATTAGATTCCAACTTAACAACCACAACCAGAATCAACATCTAACTTATTCAATACTTTAAGATAGCATATATCTGATTTATGTCTAAACCAACCTTTTGCACCAAAAATTATCTAGCATCTTCAAAAGCTTCCGAGGGAGGAGTACAGTAGATAACAACGCCGGAAATCCCCTATCATCGCAAGCCCGTTAGGGTAATGAGAGAACCATGAACAACATACTGAAATCCAATAAGCTCGATAATGTCTGCTATGACATTCGTGGGCCAGTTTTAAAAGAAGCAAAGCGCTTAGAAGAAGAAGGCAATAAAGTCCTAAAACTGAACATTGGTAACCCGGCACCGTTTGGCTTTGAAGCACCTGATGAGATCCTCGTTGATGTCCTGCGCAATCTGCCAAGCTCGCAAGGTTACTGTGATTCCAAGGGCTTATATTCTGCGCGTAAGGCAATTGTTCAACACTACCAAGCCCGTGATATCCACGATATGACGGTTGAAGATGTGTATATCGGTAACGGCGTTTCTGAACTTATCGTTCAAGCGATGCAAGCACTGCTTAATAATGGCGATGAAATGCTGGTGCCTGCTCCTGACTATCCACTTTGGACCGCAGCGGTTTCCTTATCGGGTGGTAACGCAGTGCACTATATGTGTGATGAGCAACAAGGTTGGATGCCGGATATTGACGATATTCGTAAAAAAATCAGCCCACGCACCCGTGGTATTGTCATCATCAACCCGAATAACCCAACAGGGGCGGTGTACAGTAAAGAACTGCTGATGGAAATTGTCGAAATTGCCCGTCAACATAGCCTGATTATTTTCGCTGATGAAATCTACGATAAAATTCTGTATGACGATGCGCAGCACCACTCTATAGCAGCACTGGCACCTGATTTACTGACAGTCACGTTCAATGGGCTATCAAAAACCTATCGCGTTGCAGGTTTCCGCCAAGGATGGATGGCGATAAACGGCCCGAAAAAACACGCTAAAGGCTATATTGAAGGCTTAGAAATGTTGGCCTCTATGCGCTTGTGTGCAAACGTTCCGATGCAGCATGCTATCCAAACTGCGTTAGGCGGCTATCAAAGTATCAGTGAGTTTATCCAACCAGGTGGACGCTTATATGAACAGCGTAATCGTGCATGGGAATTGATTAATCAAATTCCAGGCGTCTCTTGTGTTAAACCACAAGGTGCCCTGTATATGTTCCCTAAAATTGATATTAAACGTTTTAATATTCACGATGACCAAAAAATGATCCTTGACTTATTACTACAAGAAAAAGTGCTATTAGTTCAAGGAACCGCATTTAACTGGCCAGAGCCTGACCATTTCCGTATCGTGACGCTACCTTATGCTGATGATTTAGAAATGGCTATCAATAAGTTTGGTCGTTTCTTAGAAAATTATCGCCAATAATATTGGCGGCTTGGTGAAAAATAAAAATAGCCCGATATGGGCTATTTTTATAACTGAAAATTTAATATCTAAATATGAGGCTCTTTATTGGATAATCAAATAATGGAAATTAAATAAACAGCCGCTAAGAAAAACAACACCAATATTACTGGGAAATATTTCATTTCATCCTCGATCAGTTTAATTATCTACCTCTCGATTATAGTGACTAAAAATATCAAATCAATTTATTATTGGATGATAACTTGTTTACTCTTGCACGTCTTATTTAGATAATTGAGTATGGACACTCTCAATTTAACTTTTTTATTTCATTCTTTTTTGATCATTTCATTGCATGATTATGAATCGAATATTAATTATAGCCAAACTTGATTCATACTGTCAGAACAACGATCTCCACTGTCTAGAACTGTGTAAATTCGTTTAGACTCGCCATTGACTCCAACAATTACATGCCCCTCCGTCGGACTTCCCGTTTCATCAATAGAACAATCATACATAGGTTCTGAGCGATAACGTGTATTGTCTTGAGTCACAATGTCTAAAATCCAGTAATCTCGCGGCTTTCCAATACCCCTTTGATAAATAAACTCCATTGCATTTTTAATAATCGCCCCTTGAGGTACATCCTTTAGTTCAACAGTGGATGTTCGTAATGATAAGTGTGTAAGTTTCATCAATTTTAAGGGCTCTCCCCAAAAGTTCTCTAATGTAACCGTACCTTTTGCTGATAACGCGACTTCCATATAATCTCCTCGATGCTATTGGATTGATGCTTGGATAATTAATGGGAATTTTAATGCATTTCTTCCTATACTTAATTCATTTAAAACATTAGCTTTCATTAAGTTATATTCACTTATTCAAAATAGAAGCGCTTAATATTAAATATAAATTTACTTGTATCTGATGTATGATTTTCACATATGATTATTTCAATCAAGGAGGAGTTATGAGTTACTTTTTTGCCCATCTTGCTAGAATGAAACTCATTCATCGCTGGCCCCTAATGCGTAATGTGCGTACTGAAAATGTGTCAGAGCACAGCCTACAAGTCGCGATGGTGGCACATGCACTCGCAATCATTAAAAACCGTAAATTTGATGGTAATGTTAACGCCGAAAAAATTGCACTATTCGCCATGTACCATGATGCAAGTGAAGTCATCACCGGTGATTTACCCACGCCAATTAAGTACCATAATCAGCAAATTGCCCATGAATACAAAAAAATAGAAAAATTCGCGCAGCAAAAATTACTGGATATGTTACCTGAAGAACTGCAAGAGGATTTTAAATGCTTGCTGGTGGAAGATCTTCAATCTGAGGAAGAACATTTTATTGTAAAACAGGCTGATACCTTATGCGCCTATTTAAAATGTTTAGAAGAACTATCTGCTGGCAATAGCGAATTTAAGCTCGCTAAAAAGCGCCTTGAAAAAATGCTCGCTGAGCGCAATAGCCCTGAAATGGAATATTTTATGAAAACGTTTGTCCCGAGTTTTACGCTTTCATTAGATGAAATCAGCCACTAACTAAACAAAATATAAGGAATGGCATATGCCATTCCTACTTTTAACATCCGGCGGATTCAAGTCCGAAGTGCAACGCTAAGCCGCCTTTCTTAGCTCCGCAAACACCACCGAAGGTTGTCTGAACCCCAGACACTT
>NZ_JAMPSW010000020.1:0-50167 GCF_028484855.1 Providencia sp. PROV033
GGAGTGTCGAATAAATACTATTCAATAATGGGCTTTTCATTATGTTTTTTTGATTCTTGTTGCTTATCAAGTTGTTCTACGCGCTTTTTTGGTGATTCAGCGGTTTGAGAATCGCTGGAATGCATATAATCAATAGGGATTAATAATGTATCTACAACAGCTGTGAACGGTAAATCAATAATAAGTAACGGTTTAACAACCCAGCCAGTATCTTCATGTTGCAACATATCAATACTATTTTTAGTGCCAGGATAATAACTATCGGTAGGGCCTGCATGAGTCATAATACTTGAGCAACCGCTCAATGTAAAAATCAATGATGTGGAAAATGCTAACGACCTAAAAAAAATCAAGCTTGGCATATAATGTTGACCTACATTGAGAGGGGCTTTGTCTAACTTGAGATCATGATAACTAAAAACAAAAAATTCACAATCTCGGGAACCTATTATTATTTAAGATACACTCTGAATAATAGTTCTTTTTTGTATTATTTTATGTCGGTCATGTTAATAATTAGCAATGGAATTGTTTTATTTGTGGAATTAAGCTGCGCGATTGAATTGCTGTGAACTGTGCTCTATCACACAACTTCCCTTGTATTTATTTGGCACAATCGATTCAGTTATAAATGTAATACTCCGTATGTCCCATATTTTGGTTACTGTCGTCAAAAGGATAGCGGTCTATGAGTGAATTAGCGCTTACAGTCAGTTTATTAGCCTTAGCTGCCGCATTAGGCTTATGGATAGGTAATTGGAAAATTCGCAATGTGGGTTTAGGGATAGGTGGCGTTCTCTTCGGTGGGATCATCGTTGGGCATTTTGCACGCAGTTATGGCTTGTCTCTCAATAATGATATGCTGCATTTTATTCAAGAGTTTGGTCTTATCCTGTTTGTTTATACCATCGGGATACAAGTGGGACCCGGCTTCTTCTCCTCTTTGCGCGTTTCAGGCTTAAAACTTAACGGCTTTGCGTTGATGGTGGTTATTTTAGGTGCGGTCGTTACCGCTATTATCTATAAAATTGCCGATATTCCTTTACCGATTATTTTAGGTATCTTTTCTGGTGCTGTAACGAATACACCTTCCCTAGGTGCGGGGCAGCAAATCCTTTCTGATTTAGGTTCTGATCCTAGTTTGATCGGTCAGATGGGAATGGGATATGCCATGGCTTACCCTATGGGTATTTGCGGTATTCTTTTAGTGATGTGGCTAGTGCGAATTATTTTCCGCATTTCAGTAGAAAAAGAAGCATCAGAGTTTAATAGCACAAATGTTCAGCATAGAGACTTATTGCAAACCATGAACATTGCGGTACGTAATAGCAATCTTGATGGTTTGATGATTCAAGATATTCCTATGCTAGGTAATGAAGAAATTGTTTGCTCGCGGCTCAAGCGTGGTGAAATGCTTGTTGTGCCTCAACCAACAACGGAAATCCATCTTGGTGACTTACTGCATGTGGTTGGGCAGAAAGAGGACTTAAATAAAGTTCGTTTAATTTTAGGGGAAGAGGTAGACGCATCATTATCAACATCTAGCTCCGTATTACACTCAGTCCGAGTCGTGGTCACTAATGATGCAGTGCTAAGTAAGCGACTAAAAGAGTTGAATCTGAAGCAAAAGTACGATGTGGTCGTGACGCGTTTGAATCGAACGGGTATTGACCTGATGGCGAACAATAATTCAGTGCTGCAATTCGGTGATATTCTGAATATTGTTGGGCGCCCAGAGTCGATTGAAGCGGTAACGGCTTTACTGGGTAATGCGAAACAAAAATTACAACAAGTTCAAATGTTACCTGTGTTTATTGGGATTGGCTTAGGTGTTGTTTTAGGCTCGTTACCAATTTTTGTTCCAGGCTTTCCTGCTGCATTGAAATTAGGTTTGGCAGGAGGACCATTGGTTGTGGCTTTGATTCTTGGTCGAATAGGTACTATTGGGCGGTTGTATTGGTTTATGCCACCAAGTGCAAACTTAGCATTACGAGAACTGGGGATCGTGATGTTCCTTGCCGTGGTAGGATTAAATTCAGGTGGCAGTTTTATCGAAACTCTTATTCAAGGTGATGGGCTCAGGTGGATTGGTTATGGGATATTAATTACATTTATCCCGTTGTTCATCACGGGTCTAGTTGCTCGTATCTTCGGTAAAATGAATTATCTAAGTTTATGTGGAGTACTCGCAGGTTCAATGACGGATCCTCCTGCATTAGCCTTTGCCAATAATATTCACCCAACGAGTGGAGCTGCGGCACTTTCCTATGCAACGGTTTACCCATTAGCAATGTTTTTACGCATTATATCACCGCAGTTATTAGCCATTTTATTTTGGGCGTTATGACGATGGTTGAATGGGAAAATGAGATGTGGAGAAAAAGTATCCGTCTATATAAGGGGGTAATTGGGGCTTGTTCTCGCCATAACTGATATCAGAAAAGTGGTTTAATAACCGCGAATAACATTTGTCATGAACAAATATATTCGATTTCAATTATGGAGTTCTCGCTAATTTTGGCCCTTTCCTTGATGGAAAGGGCTTTTTTTAATCTATTAATTAGACCTAGCGTTCAGATTCTTGATAGGCTTTGTCTAACTCTTGAGCGAGGATTTGAATGCCTTGCTCAATTTTTTCTGGCTCAGGTACATAATTCATTCGCATACATTCATGTGCATGTTGCCAATCCTCTTCAAGCCCCGGGAAGAAATAGTGCCCAGGAACCATCAACACACCACGTTTTTTTAAACGACGGTAAAGTTCCAAACCGCTAATTGGCATATCTTTAAACCAGAGCCATAAGAAAATAGCGCCTTCAGGCTTATGGATGAGGCATCTATCTTCAGGAATGTAGCGGCGAATGATTTTAATAACTTCTTCAACACGCTGTTTATAAAATGGACCAACAATATTTTGAGATAGTTTAAATAAATCATCACGCTGTAGCATTTCAAGTGCGATGCTTGGACCAATACCTCCAGGGGCAAGGCTAATGATGCCATTCATATTGCTGACAGCATCAATTAAATCCTCACTACCAATGATGATGCCGCAACGTGTGCCCGGTAGACCCAGTTTTGACAGGCTCATGCACAGAATAATGTTTTCATTCCAAAATGGAGTGGCTTCACTAAAAATAATACCGGGGAAAGGAACGCCATAGGCATTATCAATCAGTAATGGAATGTTGTGCTGCTTCGCCAATTGATCGAGGTGCAGAACTTCTTCATCTGTAATCACGTTTCCTGTTGGGTTGGTTGGACGTGATACACAAATAACCCCAATGTCTTTCGTGATCTCTAGTGTATTGAAATCAACATGATACTTAAATTGTCCATCCGGTAAGAACTCAATTTGTGGCTTGTTAGCAACAAAAAGATCTTCATCCAGTCCTGAATCTGCATACCCGACATACTCTGGTGCGATAGGGAATAGAACTTTACGGGAGATACCATCTTCAAAGCGACCAGCAAGTAAGTTAAATAGATAGAAAAACGCACTTTGGCTACCGTTTGTTAGCGCAATATTTCGTGCACTGATATCCCAGCCTAGTTTCGCTTTTAGAGTTGCTGCTAGCGCTTTCAACATGGCATCTTTGCCTTGAGGACCATCATAATTACATAATGTGTCGGTTAATTGACCATTTGCACACATCTCTGCAAGGAGATCCTGAAAGTATTTGTCCATTTCGGGGATATGAGCAGGATTCCCACCACCCAGCATAATAGCGCCGGGGGTTCGAATGCCTTCATTCAAGTCTTTCATTAATTCTGAAATACCTGAATTCTTAGCAAATTTATTACCAAATTTAGAGAAATTCATTGTGTTTTTTCACGTCTATTGATGAGTTTGTTAATGGAATTTCAAACATACCGCGCTACCATCTGGAGTTCAATAGCATAGTTACAGTTATTTTTCATATAAAATATCAAATATTAATAATAAATTGGTTTTTTGAATTAACTTGTGTGTTAAATGTAGTTTATTTGAATTGCAATTTATTCGGTTATTATGGATAAACTCTGATTTATTTATATTGGCAACAACTTACTAAATGATCATTAACCATACCAGTGGCTTGCATAAAGGCGTAGCAAGTCACTGAACCAACAAATTTAAAACCTTGTTTTTTTAGGGCTTTAGAGAGTGTTTTAGACAGTTCTGTTTCCGCAGGAACTTGGGATGATTCAGTCCAGTTATTGACTTTAGGTTGATGATTAACAAACGCCCAAATAAACGTCGAAAAATCCTCACCGTGGTTTTTCATGGATAGATAAGCTTTAGCATTGGAAATAATCGCATTGATTTTTAATCGGTTACGGATAATGCGAGCGTCTTGCATCAATCGTTCTACATCGGTTTCATTCATTAAGGCAATTTTTTCGGGATCAAATTGATGGAATAGTTCTCGATAACCTTGGCGTTTTTTCAAAATGGTATACCAAGACAGCCCCGCTTGTTGCCCTTCAAGGCAGATCATTTCAAATAGTTGGTGATTATCTTTGGTAGGTTTCCCCCATTCATTATCGTGGTAGGCAATATATTCAGGGTCTTGGTTAACCCAATGGCAGCGAGTGGGCAATGTTTCCATTTTTCATCCTTTTTCTAATTATGTTCAGCTTGTGAGCAAGAATAGAATCTTTATACTGTATAAAAATACAGTTTTAAAGGGGTGAAATTAATTTTTTTTCTTTTTAGAATGATTACATATGTATTCATTGCTGTATATCTGGCGGTCAAAGGGTATACTGGTCACTTTCTTAAATTTCACGTATCGCGTGCGGATCTAACATGCAAAAGTTTGATACCAAAACCTTCCAAGGTCTTATCCTGACATTACAGGACTACTGGGCGCGCCAAGGCTGTACCATTGTTCAACCACTGGACATGGAAGTCGGCGCTGGTACTTCACACCCAATGACGTGTTTGCGCGCTTTAGGTCCAGAACCTATCGCAGCAGCTTATGTTCAGCCATCTCGTCGACCAACCGATGGTCGCTACGGTGAGAACCCAAACCGTTTACAACACTATTACCAGTTTCAGGTGATTATCAAACCTTCACCTGACAATATCCAAGAGTTGTACCTAGGCTCATTAAAAGAGCTGGGTATTGACCCTACAGTCCATGATATCCGCTTCGTTGAAGATAACTGGGAAAACCCAACATTAGGTGCTTGGGGCTTGGGCTGGGAAGTGTGGTTAAATGGAATGGAGGTGACTCAGTTCACTTATTTCCAACAAGTAGGTGGCTTGGAGTGTAAACCGGTTACCGGTGAGATCACTTACGGTCTTGAGCGTCTTGCGATGTATATTCAAGGCGTTGATAGCGTGTACGATTTGGTTTGGTGTGATGGCCCTCTAGGCAAGACCACTTATGGTGATATTTATCATCAAAACGAAGTTGAACAGTCTACTTATAACTTTGAGCATGCAAATGTTGAGTTTTTATTCAAATGCTTTGAAGAGTATGAGAAAGAAGCCCAATACCTGCTCGCTTTAGAAACGCCACTGCCACTGCCGGCCTACGAGCGTATTTTGAAAGCGGCTCACACCTTTAACTTACTGGATGCCCGTAAAGCAATTTCAGTAACCGAACGCCAGCGTTATATTTTACGCATTCGCACCCTGACTAAAGGGGTCGCAGAAGCTTATTATGCTTCTCGTGAAGCGCTGGGTTTCCCTATGTGTCATAAGAACTAAGAGGCTGTCATGACTCAACAGACTTTCCTTGTGGAAATCGGTACAGAAGAGTTACCGCCGAAGGCTCTTCGTTCTCTTGCAGAATCATTCGCAGCCAACTTTACGGCTGAATTAGATAGTGCAGATATTACTCACGGTGCGGTGAATTGGTTCGCTGCACCTCGCCGTTTAGCGTTGAAAGTAGAAAGCTTAGCCGCAGCTCAGCCAGATCGTGAAGTTGAAAAACGTGGTCCAGCGATTTCGCAAGCGTTTGATGCGGAAGGTAAACCAACAAAAGCAGCTGAAGGTTGGGCACGTGGTTGCGGTATTACAGTCGACCAAGCGGAACGCTTAACAACCGATAAGGGTGAATGGTTACTTTATCGTGCTCAAATGAAAGGGCAGCCTGTCAGTGAATTACTGATTGATATGGTAAGCCGATCTCTGGCGAAATTACCTATCCCTAAATTAATGCGTTGGGCAGATAAAGACACTCAGTTTGTGCGTCCTGTTCATACGGTCACGTTACTGTTGGGTAGTGATATCGTTAACGGTGAGATTCTTGGTATTAAGAGCGACCGTATTATTCGTGGTCACCGCTTTATGGGTGAAGCTGAATTCACCATTGATAACGCGGAGCAATACCCAGAAATTTTACGCACACGTGGTAAAGTGATTGCGGATTACGCTGAGCGTAAAGCGATAATTATTGCGAACGCAGAAAAAGCAGCTAAAGCGTTAGGCGGTAAAGCAGATCTCACAGACAGCTTAGTTGAAGAAGTCACCTCTTTGGTTGAATGGCCAGTGGTACTAACAGCAAAATTCGAAGATAAATTCTTAGAAGTTCCTGCTGAAGCATTGGTGTACACCATGAAGGGCGACCAAAAATATTTCCCTGTCTATGATGATGCTGGCAAGTTAATGCCAAACTTTATCTTTGTGGCAAATATTGAGTCATCAGATCCTCAGCAAATTATTTCCGGTAACGAAAAAGTTGTTCGCCCGCGTTTAGCGGATGCGGAGTTTTTCTTCAAAACCGACCGTAAACAGCGTCTAGAAGATAATTTACCACGTTTAGAAACTGTACTGTTCCAGCAACAGCTGGGAACCCTGCGTGATAAAACTGACCGTTTAGAAGCGTTAGCGGGTTGGATTGCAAGTAAAATCGGTGCAGATGTTAATCATGCAACTCGTGCTGGTTTACTGGCAAAATGTGACTTAATGACCAACATGGTCTTTGAATTCACAGACACTCAAGGTGTCATGGGAATGCACTATGCTCGCCATGACGGTGAGTCAGAAGATGTTGCTCTTGCACTGAAAGAACAATATCAACCGCGTTTTGCGGGGGATGAACTGCCATCTACCGATGTTTCTGCGGCATTAGCATTAGCAGAAAAAATGGATACCCTCGCAGGTATTTTCGGTATCGGCCAGCATCCGAAAGGGGATAAAGACCCATTCGCTCTGCGCCGTGCGGCATTAGGTGTGTTACGTATTATCGTTGAAAAAGGCTATCAGCTTGATCTTGTGGAAATGACCCAAGAAGCTGTGCGTCTGTATGGCGATAAACTAACTAACAAAAATGTCGTGGAAGATGTGGTTGAGTTCATGCTGGGTCGCTTCCGTTCTTGGTACCAAGAACTAGGCTACAGCATCGATACCATCCAAGCGGTATTAGCTCGTCGCCCAACTCAGCCTGCTGACTTTGATGCTCGTGTTAAAGCAGTGACTCACTTCCGCTCTTTAGAAGAAGCACAAACGCTGGCAGCCGCCAATAAACGTGTTTCTAATATTCTGAGCAAGTCAGAAGAAAAACTCGCCGATAGCGTGTTAGCTTCTGTACTGAAAACCCCAGAAGAAGTGAAGTTAGCAACTCACGTTGTGGTACTGCAAGACAAGTTAGCGCCAATGTTTGCTGAACGTAACTACCAAGAAGCATTGGTTGAGTTAGCCTCTTTACGTGAAGTGGTTGATGAATTCTTTGCGAACGTCATGGTAATGGATGAAGATCCTGCGGTACGTATTAACCGTTTAACCCTGTTAAGCCAGCTTCGCGAGTTATTCTTAAAAGTAGCAGATATCTCTCTGTTGCAATAGGTTGATTTTTAGTCAGTTATTTTTGATTAAAAAAATGATTGAATAAATATTGCCTTCCCAGTGATTGGGATAAATAAGCGCTAAATATTTTTAGCGCTTATTTTTTGTCCTAAAATAGGCTTAAAATTAAGAAACCATACCATTTTGATGGTTTTATCAGCATACGAACGGTTTTCACTAAAAATAGGGTTGACGATCCCCATTCTTGGCAGTATTATTCACACCGTTTTCGGCGAGTAGCGCAGCTTGGTAGCGCAACTGGTTTGGGACCAGTGGGTCGGAGGTTCGAATCCTCTCTCGCCGACCAAATTCCAAAACCCACCTCATAGAGGTGGGTTTTTTCGTTTATAGTTTCCTTCATTTTTCTTTTCTTTCTTCTGTTGTTCTTTGCACACAAATAAGACGATGTTTTTTCAGTCCATATCTTCAATTCAAATTCACTTCAAAGCACACTTTCATTATGCGATTGGTATTTTCACCCGCGATCCCGTGAAAATAGGAATATGATATATAAATTCGCTAATAATTATTTTTAGTATAAAAAACATGCAAAACAATCAGCTATCAAATAGTTTTATACAAATTCTATTTAGCGTTTTATGTTGCAGTTTTTTGTATTGCCCACCATTTCCGCTCAGTAATTCAGCACTTAATCACAAATATACAAATAATTAACGTCCCTATAAAAATCTATTCAGTAATGTTTCTGTGGTTATAACCGCTGGTTAATAAACATTTTCGTAACATATCAGGCTATATTTACACCAAAATAATCCGAAATGTGTCATTTAAGCCAAATTGTTACAGAGAATAATGCTATTGACGAAATGTATTCCAGTTGATTAATTGCACAGTGAATAACAAAAAAATACAGATACGACATCTGTCTTGTTCAAGGCGGATTTCAGTATTCGATAAAACAACATACACCACAGGAGCATTACCAATGACGCTCTCGATGAAAAAGACAGTAGGCTTAACATTAGCTGCTTTGGCTGTGTCTGCCTCAGTACAGGCTAAAACACTGGTTTATTGTTCTGAAGGTTCACCTGAAGGGTTTAACCCGCAGTTGTTTACCTCTGGGACAACTTATGATGCGAGTTCTATTCCTCTGTATAACCGCTTAGTTGAATTTAAATTGGGCACCACTGAAATTGAGCCTGGTTTAGCAGAGAGTTGGGAAGTGAGTGACGATGGCAAAGTGTACACCTTCCATCTGCGCAAAGGCGTGAAGTGGCATTCAAATAAAGATTTCAAGCCAAGCCGTGACTTGAATGCGGATGATGTTATTTACACATTCATGCGCCAGAAAGATCCAAATCACCCATATCACAAAGTTTCTGGCGGTAGCTATGAGTACTTCATGGGGATGGACATGGATAAGATCATCGACAAAGTTGAGAAAGTCGATGACAACACCGTTCGCATCACACTAACTCGTCCTGAAGCACCATTCTTAGCTGATATGGCAATGGACTTCGCTTCCATTTTATCTGCGGAATATGCTGATCAAATGTTGAAAGCGAAAACGCCTGAGAAAGTTGATTTAAACCCAATCGGAACAGGTCCTTTTGAGCTGCAACAGTACCAGAAAGATTCTCGTATTCTGTACAAAGCGAACAAAGACTACTGGGGCAATGTACCGAAGATTGATCGCTTAGTATTCTCTATCACTCCTGATGCATCAGTGCGTTATGCAAAACTGCAAAAAAATGAGTGCCAAGTTATGCCGTATCCAAATCCGGCAGACTTAGAACGCATGAAAGCAGATAAAGAAATTACGTTAATGGAGCAGCCAGGTCTGAACGTAGGTTACCTTTCTTATAACGTTGAGAAAAAACCACTGGATAACCAAAAAGTTCGCCAAGCGCTATCGATGGCTGTAAATAAAGACGCCATCATCCAAGCGGTTTATCAGGGCGCGGGTCAAAAAGCGAAAAACTTAATTCCACCAACAATGTGGGGTTATAACGACGCGATTAAAGATACCGAATACAACCCAGAAAAAGCGAAAAAACTGCTGGCGGAAGCGGGCTTCCCTGAAGGGTTTGAAATCGATCTGTGGGCGATGCCAGTACAACGTCCATATAACCCAAATGCGCGCAGAATGGCAGAAATGATCCAAGCTGACTGGGCGAAAATTGGCGTTAAATCGAAAGTTGTTAGCTACGAGTGGGGTGAATACCTGAAACGAGCTAAGAGCGGCGAGCCACAAACTGTAATGATGGGTTGGACTGGGGACAATGGTGACCCTGATAACTTCTTCGCGACATTGTTCAGCTGCGCAGCGAAAAAACAGGGTTCAAACTACTCTAAATGGTGTGATCAAAGCTTTGAAGACGTGATTCAACCTGCACGTATGACATCCGATCACAACAAACGTGTTGAGCTATACAAACAAGCTCAAGTGGTGATGAACGAGCAAGCACCAGCGCTGATCATCGCTCACTCCACGGTATTTGAGCCTGTGCGTAAAGAAGTGAAAGGTTACGTGGTTGATCCATTAGGTAAACACCACTTCGAAAACGTAGACATTGATAAGTAATTGTTTTTAATCTGTAAATGCCCTTCGTTGCCTCTTTGCAGCGGAGGGCGTTTTCTCCTCTGACATTCAGAAGAAACAGATAAATTTAGTTATTTGTGAGCAGATGAAAACGTTGTTTTTTCTGACCAGCCAAGCGGACTAAGAGCCGTCGACGGCATTATTAAAGAGACTCAGGATATGCTGCAATTTATCCTCCGACGATTCGGGCTCGTGATCCCCACCTTTATCGGTATCACGCTACTTACATTTGCTTTCGTTCATATGATCCCAGGTGACCCAGTCATGATTATGGCGGGCGAACGAGGATTATCTCCAGAAAGACACGCCTATTTAATGGCTGAATTAGGACTCGACCAGCCACTTTGGAAACAATACCTCCATTATCTGAACGGTGTACTGCACGGTGATTTAGGGATCTCCTTAAAAAGCCGCATTGGCGTTTGGGAGGAATTTTTACCTCGCTTCCTAGCCACGGTCGAATTGGCGACGTGTGCAATGATTTTCGCTGTTTCTGTGGGGATCCCTGTTGGGGTGTTAGCTGCGGTTAAGCGTGGTTCTATTTTCGATCACACAGCGATCGGTGTTTCATTAACAGGCTACTCAATGCCAATTTTCTGGTGGGGGATCATGTTGATCATGCTGGTTTCGGTCCAGTGGGATCTGACGCCTGTCGCCGGAAGGGTTAGCGACACGGTCTTCCTTGATGACGCTAATCCACTCACTGGATTCATGTTAATTGATACCCTCATTTGGGGGGAAGCTGGTGACTTCAAAGATGCGGTTGAACATTTGATTTTACCTTCTATTGTCCTTGGAACTATCCCGCTAGCCGTGATTGTGCGCATGACGCGTTCTGCCATGTTGGAAGTATTAGGGGAAGATTATATTCGTACTGCGCGCGCAAAAGGTGTCAGCCGTGCACGTGTGATTTTAATTCACGCGCTGCGTAATGCGCTGCTGCCGGTAGTGACGGTGATCGGTTTGCAGGTGGGGGTAATGCTTGCAGGGGCTATTTTGACCGAAACGATATTCTCATGGCCAGGATTAGGTCGTTGGTTAATTGAAGGATTACAACGTCGAGATTACCCCGTCGTTCAAGGGGGTGTATTACTCGTCGCCACCTTGATTATCTTCGTTAACTTAGTGGTTGATGTGCTGTATGGCATTGTTAACCCTCGTATTCGTCATAAAAAATAAGGAGCGCAAGAATGTCTCAAACAACTGAGTCTAAAGCTGTCAGCGCCCCGAAGCCGATGACACCCTTACAAGAATTTTGGCATTACTTTAAGCGCAATAAAGGCGCTGTCGTAGGCATGTTCTACATTATTTTGATGGTATTAATCGCTATTTTTGCTGGCGTATTAGCACCTCATGCTCCAGATGAGCAGTTCCGTCAGGCGTTGTTGACTCCGCCAGTTTGGGAAGACGGAGGTTCATGGGAGTTTATCCTTGGGACGGATGATGTGGGGCGTGATCTCTTATCCCGACTGATGTATGGCGCAAGACTTTCTTTGTTAGTCGGCTGTTTAGTCGTTGTGTTATCCCTGATAATGGGTGTAACGATTGGGGTGATTGCGGGTTATTTTGGTGGTGTGGTTGATGCGCTGATTATGCGTGTGGTCGACATCATGTTAGCGCTGCCAAGTTTATTATTAGCATTAGTTCTAGTCGCAATTTTTGGTCCTTCCATTGTCAATGCCTCGATAGCGTTAACCTTTGTCGCATTACCGCACTACATTCGTTTGACGCGAGCCGCGGTGTTAGTAGAGGTTAACCGAGACTATGTGACTGCTTCTAGAGTTGCTGGAGCAGGTGCATTCCGTCAAATGTTCGTCAATATTTTACCTAACTGTTTAGCACCGCTGATTGTGCAGGCGTCGTTAGGATTTTCAAATGCCATTCTAGATATGGCTGCACTGGGTTTTCTGGGAATGGGGGCTCAGCCGCCAACACCAGAATGGGGAACGATGTTGTCTGACGTGTTGCAGTTTGCACAAAGCGCATGGTGGGTTGTTACGTTCCCTGGATTAGCAATTTTATTAACGGTATTAGCGTTTAACCTGATGGGTGATGGTTTGCGTGACGCCTTTGATCCAAAACTCAAGCAGTGATGAGGTAATCTAATGGCATTGTTAAATGTAGAACAACTCTCTGTTCACTTTGGTGACGAAGAGACCCCATTTCGCGCCGTTGACCGCATCAGCTATCAAGTTGAGAAAGGACAAGTGGTAGGAATTGTGGGTGAGTCTGGTTCCGGTAAATCGGTTAGTTCTCTTGCGATTATGGGGTTAATTGATTACCCCGGAAAAGTGATGGCACAATCACTGCAGTTTGATGGGCGTGATCTCCTGTCCATACCTGAAAAAGAACGTCGTCAAATTGTCGGTGCAGATGTGGCCATGATTTTCCAAGATCCGATGACCAGTCTGAACCCTTGCTTTACCGTTGGCTACCAGATTATGGAAGCGTTGAAAGTCCATCAAGGTGGCAGTAGAAGCACGCGTAAACAGCGCGCCGTTGATCTCTTAAATATGGTGGGAATTCCCGATCCGCATTCTCGTCTTGACGTTTATCCTCATCAATTATCTGGAGGGATGAGCCAACGAATTATGATTGCGATGGCAATTGCTTGTCGTCCTAAGTTGTTGATTGCAGATGAACCAACCACGGCCCTAGACGTGACGATTCAAGCTCAGATCATCGAGCTATTATTGGAATTACAACAACAAGAAAATATGGCGTTAGTGTTGATCACCCATGACTTAGCTTTAGTCTCAGAAGCAGCACATCACATTATCGTGATGTATGCAGGGCAAGTGGTGGAGTCGGCAAAAGCGAAGGATATTTTTAAACATCCAAGACACCCCTACACACAAGCGCTATTGCGTGCGTTGCCTGAGTTTGCCAGTAATAAATCTCGCTTGGCGTCATTGCCGGGTGTCGTACCTGGTAAATATGATCGCCCTGAAGGGTGTTTGCTCAATCCTCGTTGCCCGTACGCGACGGATCGTTGCCGCCAAGAAGAGCCTGCATTGCAGACCATTGGCGACCGTCAGGTGAAATGTCATATGCCACTGGATGATATGGGGAGACCAACGCTATGAGTGAACAACATTCCAAAGGAATGCCGTTATTAAAAGCGGTAGATTTGAAAAAATACTATTCAGTGAAAGGGGGCGTTTTCTCAAAGGAGAAAACCCTGAAAGCACTTGATGGCGTCTCTTTTGAGTTAGAAAAGGGAAAAACATTGGCGGTGGTTGGGGAGTCAGGCTGTGGTAAATCCACACTTGGTCGCTTACTCACGATGATTGAGCAGCCTTCCGAGGGTGAGCTGTATTATCGCGACCAAAACTTGCTGATCAAAGATAAATCGGCGGAGAAGTTACGTCGTCAAAAAATTCAAATCGTCTTTCAAAACCCCTATGGTTCATTGAACCCACGTAAAAAAGTGGGGCAAATTTTGGAAGAGCCCTTATTGATTAACACTTCCTTGTCTAAAGAACAGCGTAAAGAAAAAGTGTTATCGATGATGGCTAAAGTGGGGCTAAAAACCGAACATTATAGTCGCTATCCACATATGTTTTCGGGCGGGCAACGTCAGCGTATCGCGATTGCTCGTGGCTTGATGTTAGATCCTGATGTGGTTGTGGCGGATGAACCCGTTTCGGCATTGGACGTTTCTGTGCGTGCTCAAGTTTTGAACCTCATGATGGATTTGCAGCAAGAATTGGGGCTTTCCTACGTTTTCATCTCCCATGATCTGTCAGTCGTAGAACACATTGCGGACGAAGTGATGGTGATGTATTTGGGGCGTTGTGTAGAAAAAGGGACGAAAGAGCAGATTTTTAATAATCCTCAACATCCTTATACTCAAGCGCTGTTATCTGCGACACCACGTTTGAATCCAGACCAACGCCGTGAGCGAATCAAATTAACGGGGGAACTACCCAGCCCGCTTAATCCACCTCCAGGGTGTGCATTTGCAGCGCGTTGTCGACGAGCGTTCGGTCCATGTACCCAATCTCAGCCTGCGTTGAAAAATTATCGAGAGCAATTAGTGGCGTGTTTTGCTGTCGAAGAAGACGAAAAACAAGCAGTGGTCGTGAATTAACGACTTTAGACGGCAGAAAACAGACTTTCTGCCGTTTCCTCATCCTGTTTATACTCACTTTAGCGGTTAATTTGGAGCTTATCCTAAATATGTGATCTTTCTTTTTTAAAGATGCTCTTTTATACGGAAAATCAAGTATACTGTTCGTCCGATTTTTTTCTTTAAAAAGCAGCTTGATTAGGAAGGTTGTGGGAAATGAACACTCGTGTCCAACGTTCACTCACGTTTAAGAGCATGATCGTATTCTTTGTGATTACGTTGCTTTTTCTTGCACTTTTTTTGTCCATTCAATTTACTTACCTGTTAGAACAGCGCAAACAAGACTATTTAAATCAATTAAGTAATGCTGTAGTTCAAGTCCAAAAACCATTAACGGACTCGCTACTCAGTTCTGATTTAAATGAAGTCAAAAGGCTTCTTGTCAGCCTGAAAACCTCAGGAATTATGGGGAAGGCGATTGTGACGGTAGATAATGCGACGGTGATGAATCTCAGCTTCGCCACGCCAAAGCCGATCCCTGAATGGTCTTTGCCTCTTATCGGTATTCCTGTGGAAATGACGGTACCTTTGTATGCCTATGGCACCATGGCTCCACAAGCGAAGCCTCAAGGTTATTTGACGTTACAAGTGGATTCTAATCGGGTATACCGTTTTGCTCTCAACACATTTGCACTGTTAATAACAACTTATTTGCTGTTAGCGCTGATCATTGCTATTGCGATGACATGGTGTGTGAGCCGCATGATTGTACGCCCACTACGTAAAATTGCGGGCGAATTGCAAGCAAATCAACAGGTCGATCACCTAGAGGTTTCTCAATATCATCAAGATGATGAGATAGGGTTATTGGCGAAAGGTTATAATCGTCAAATAAAACGACAAAATTCAGATTAAGCCATGAACATGTTATAAGGTTTGTGGTCTAATATCATTACACATACCTATCATATTGTTAGCGACAAGATTCAGGCTGCTCTCGCTATTTATAGTGTTCAAAAATACAAAACATCCGCATTCGAGATGGCGGTGTTCAAGATGTATTTTAGTGATCAACGTAGCGACTTAGTGTAGTGAGTGCAGTCCAATGATCTCAATAACATGCAACGATGTTTTTTTCGGGTATAGTGATAATCAAATTTTTGATGAAGCCAAATTATATCGCTTAACCGAGTCAATTAGCGTTTTTCGTTAATTCATCTGTTGCTGTTTACGGTTAAATACAAGGATATAAAGAACATAGGGGTCTACATGCAGGGTTTGAAAGTGCGATATATCATCGGAGTGGTACTTTTATCAGTCACTGGTTTTGCAAGTGCTGAACCTTTACAACCCGATCCAGCATGGCAGCAAGGAAAGCTCGAGAATGGCTTTAATTGGCAGTTATTACAAACACCACAGCGTCCAAATGACCGAATTCAACTTCGGTTAGCCATTAAAACAGGTTCATTATCTGAGAAAGCCAGTGAAAAAGGGTACAGCTATCTGATCCCTCGGATGGCGCTACTTCATCAGTCTGACGCTTTTCCTGCTGCTACATTACAAAGTTTTTGGCGTCAGGCGACTGATCCTGATATGCCGTTACCTCCAGCCGTTGTCTCTTACGACTACACAATCTACAGTTTAAGTTTGCCAAACAACCGTCCTGATCTTATCAAACAGGCGTTAAGTTGGCTTGCAACATCAGTAGCTGGAGCGCAGTACACTGAAAACTCATTACAAAGTGGGTTAAACGTACCGAATGTCCCAGTGGCAACACTACCTGTCAATGCGAATGATCCTGTGTGGCGTGCACGCCTTAATGGTTCGGCGATGTTAGGCTACGATCCAGGGCAGAAGCCAAACGGTAAAGTAGATTTAGCGAGTGTGAACTCGTTTTATCAAAAATGGTATACACCCGATGTCATGACACTGTATGTGGCTGGGCATGTCGATGCGCGTATGTTATCTGATAGCATCACTCAAGCGTTTTCATCACTAGAAGGTAGACGTTCTGAACCAGTTTCAGTTGCCGTATTATCATCAGTCAAGCCGCAATCTATTAATATTCTGCAAGATAAAGCAACACAAGATACGCTTTCTCTAATTTGGGATATCGATTGGTTACCGATTAAAGACTCCAATGTACTGTTACGTTATTGGGGAAGTGATCTGGCGCGTGAAGCTATTTACCGCTCATTACAGAAAACCTTTAAGCAGAAATTTGTTGACGATGGTGTAACGCCAGGTCTGGATTGCCGTGTTCAATATCAAAAAGCAAGCTGCACATTAGCGATTTCAGCGCCGCCAGAAAAAATGGCAGCTGTTTCGGATGTGGTTTTAAATGAGTTGGCGGCAATCAACCAAAATGGTATCGACCCAGAGCTATTCAACGACATGATGAAAGAGAAACAAGTGCAATTGTCACAGTTGTTTGCTGCGTATGCACGTACCAGTACCGACGTGTTGATTAGCCAACGTTTGATTTCTCAGCAAAATGGAGTGGTGGATATTGCACCTGAGCAGTATCAATTGCTCAGACAAGCATTCTTAGGCAGCCAGAATCTTGAGCAAGTCAACATGGAAGCTCGTCGTTTATTATCTCAAGAAGCCGCAATTGTTTTAGCTCAGCCAAAAGAAAAACAGACCATGGATGCAGAGCAGATTCGCCAAAAATTCACGCAAGTGTTATGGCCTGCTCCAGCAGTGATTGTGGAACCTGCTCCAGAAGCTTCAGCAGTCGCAGAGCCGCAAGATGGAGTGCCTGCACCGGCACTACCAATACCTGCACCACTGACTCGCTAATACATTATCTTCATCAAGAAGCCCTCTATGAGGGCTTTTTTTTACGCTGAGGTTAAGAGGGATTCAACCACTTGAATCAAAACATTTCGCGAATCTCGATGATCAACAAACCCCGCGATGCTTGTTTGAGTTGCCGGTGAGTAGTAAGCGACTGAACCCCAAAAACCTAAATGAGAATATAGCATCATCCCATTGATTTCTTTTGCCATAATCCCAAGTCGATAATGACTTGCTCCTTCATGGTCTCCTGCACTTAACATGGTTTTCAATGTGTCTGGTTTATCAAATATTTTCCCGCAGAACAAAGCTTTAAAGAACTGCGCCATTTGTTTTGATGACATGACTAAACCTCCGCCGCCATAAACATCCATGGAAGGATCCATATCGGAGCAATCGAGCTTACCTAAGTATTGTTTCGCGCGTGGTACAGTTGTGCTTGGGTATTCAAACGTTTCCCAATAGGCGGACTGTAAGCCAATTACATTAAATTTTAGTAATTCTCGAACGGCTTCTCCCAATGTTTGTCCTGTTATGCGTTCAATAATATTTCCAAGCAAAATATAGCCTGTATCAGAGTAGATAAACATTTCAGAAGGCGGAAAAAACGGATGATCTTGCTGAACATATAACTCAATTTGCTCTGTTCGCGTCCATTGATAGTCTGGGCGCTTTAATACCTCTTTGAGGTACTCTTCATTGGCATGATCTAATAATCCGCTACTGTGGCTGAGTAAGTGGCGGATAGTAATAGCATCAGTATCATATTTAGGCGTGAGCAATTGATTGTATTTGGGGGAGATATAGTGAGAAATGCTATCATCAACGAACAATTTTCCCATCTCAGCGAGACGTAGAATCGCCGCAGCGGTAAACGGCTTCGTATTACTGGCAATACGCAAAGGCGTATCGACTGTTAACGGTTCTCCAGAAAGATCGCTTCCACGTGCGCAAAATGTTCCAACGCAGTCTTGGGAGTGATTACGGACATACACCACAACACCACAAGGTAAATTTTCTAACAGAGAGATTTGCATGGACGGCTTCCTTAGGGATGGACTCTCTGTATCTTAGTGATGTTATGGCGATAACAGAAACGCTTAAAATGCGTTTAATACGCTAATTTTATGATAGTCATGAGAAATGCGGTCGCTATCACATTCCGATAAACAGTTAGGTTCATTGGGAAAATATTGGGATAGAATGATAAAGATACATATTATATGCAATTTATTAACATGTCATTCATCTGTCGCGTAAGCATAAAAAGGTAAGGGAAAGTATGAATAACTCGAATGTATTGCTGCATCGCCTCAACCTACGTTATCCGATTATTCAAGCACCGATGGCAGTGGTTTCTACGCCTGCTTTGGTTGCTGCTGTTTGTGACGCGGGCGGATTAGGCTCCCTTGCTTTAGGTGCGTGTTCGGTAGAGCAAGCTCGAACATTGATAGCGGCGACTCAAGCGTTAACGGATAAGCCCTTCAATGTAAATGTGTTTTGCCATGCGACACCACAGCGTAATAGTCAAAATGAGCAGGCTTGGCTGACACATTTACAGCCAAAATTTCAACAATTTAATCGCCAATCTCCGGAACAATTGGATGAAATCTATCTTTCATTCTTGGATAACCCTGCGATGCTACAGCTCTTCTTAGAAAGGCAACCCGCGGTAGTGAGCTTTCATTTTAATGTGCCGTCTCGTGAAATTATCAACACCTTGAAAGAAAAAGGTATTTTCACGATGGCGACGGCGACCAATTTGCAGGAAGCGCGATTAATCGAAGATGCAGGTATTGATGCCATTGTTGCTCAAGGAATTGAGGCAGGCGGGCATCGTGGCATGTTTGATGTACAAGCCAAAGATGAGGAACTCACGACTAATCAGCTGGTGGCATTGTTAGCCAAGCATACCCAGTTGCCAATTATTGCAACAGGGGGAATTATGGATGGTGCTGATATTAAACAAGCACTTTCTCATGGCGCATCTGCGGCTCAATTAGGCACTGCATTTTTGTTGTGTCCTGAATCTGCGGCAAACGATGGATATCGCCGTAAATTAAAGAGTCAAACCACAGATAATACCCATTTAACGGCTGCAATATCCGGTCGACCTGCCCGTGGCATTTTTAATGAGTTTATGCAGACAGGGCAGCAGTATGATGTGAGTAAATTACCCGATTACCCCATAGCTTATGATGTTGGTAAGCAGCTTAATGCAGCAGCAACCCAGTCTGGTAGTGATGATTATGCGGCTCATTGGGCAGGGCAAAATGTGGCGAAAGTGCGTGAAATGAGCGCAAAAGATTTAATGGAAACGTTGGTGAAAGAGATGGTGTAAGAGAGTTATGGGAATGGTGAACCGCTCATTCCCCTTTGTTGACGTTAAGACATGAGTACGTCTTGGGTTGTGCCTTTTGGCTCATCGGTGGCAATCCAAGCTGCACAAAATAACGTTAATCGGGCAAAGAAATAGAAAAATGCCATTAATCCCAGCACCGAACCGAAAGCTGCTCCTGATGGTGATGATGCTAAGGTAGGTAAAATCCACGTCATAATCGATTTGATAATTTCAAAACCAATTGCAGCTAGCAACGTTCCTTTTAACAGTGAACGGCGTCGGTGTTGCATGCGCGGTAATATCCAGAAAATCCACAAAAATAATAAGAAGTTGGCGGTAATGGAGATCGCTAAGCCAATCAGTGTCCAAACGGGCTTAAGCCACTCGATGCTGTCTAATCCAAGCGTACTAACAATCGTCGCTTGCGCAGAACCTGCGACAGACGTTAGGGTAATGGTGACAATAAGCGCAATAAGTAAGCCAATGAGGGCAAAAAAGTCACGAACATAACGGAAAATGATATTTTCTTGTTCTGCTTCGTTACGCTCCCATACTGTTCGAGATTGTGCCAAAATCGCCAAACGTAAGTTATTTACCCAGTTAACCCCAGAGTAAACGGCTAAGGCTAAACCAGTTAATCCCACGGTGGTACGCTGGCGGATTGCTGTGTCGATAGTTTGCTCAAGCGTATTGGCTAACGTCGGATCAGTGATATTTGCGGAAATACCACGAATGAGCTTCTCAAGTAATTCAGGATTACTGGCTAACACGAAACCCGCCGCAGCGAAGCTAAACATTAGTACAGGGATCAGGGATAAAAACGAGAAATAGGTAATTGCGGCACCAAACTGGTTGCCCATTCTATCGGTAAAACGTTGGGCAGTGCGGATTAAATGCGCAATAAATGGAATTGCACAAACAAAATCGACCACTCTCATTGAGAACGTTAGGGCTTTTTTACTACCATCTAGGCTTTTGTTTAGAGTGGATTTTAATTTGTTGGTCTCTTTTTGTCGCTCATCTTGCATGTCTGACATGCGTTCCCCTTTTCACTGCTTAATCAAAATATGCTTATAATTCACCATTCTATATTATTTTATACTATAGCCTATGTTTGTTGGTAATTTCACCCCATGCCGTTATTTATCCTAAATTAGGCATGGGGTGAGGTGAAAAATAAAATATAACTATTTGATTATATTTATTTTTCTATTAAAGTGTGTCTTTGTAGATATCCGCAAGATCTTGGGCTTCTTTCAATTCAGCTTTGGCTTCAGCCACTTTACGCTTATGTTTAGCGATTTTTTCAGGATCACCTTTTTGGATAGATTCTTGTAACTCAGCTTCGCGTTCAGCGACTTTTTCTTGTTTCTCAGCGATTTTCTCCTGGCTATCACGATAGAGTGAATCGGATGTGCAGTAGCGAGTCACATTGTCGAGAGCACGTTCAAGCCCATTGATGCGATATGTATTACCATGCTCTTTCGCATATTTGAGCTGAGTTTCAATCTTCTGTTTTTTAATTTCACAACCCTGTGATGAATTTCCAGCCATTGCAGAGTTATTCACTAAAAATAAGGTTAAAATGGAGGATATTATGAATACTCGTTTCATTGGTTTTCCTTGTTATGGTTTTAAATTTTGCTTAGGATAACTTTTCGGCAAAGAAAGGTCATGTGTAATTTTGTCATGTTTTGTCACTATGACAATCCCATCAAATTTTAGCTATAATGGCGCGAAAGAAATTATTCGGTCTATTTTTCATTCAACAGACCTTCTTTACAGACTCTATTTAACAGCGTTCACAATGGTGACCGCTGAATTCCTCAGGAAATAAACGCGACATGTTAAGTTATCGTCACAGCTTTCACGCAGGCAACCATGCGGATGTTCTCAAACATACGGTGCAAAGTCTGATTATTGAATCTCTTAAAGAAAAAGAGAAACCATTTCTGTATCTGGATACGCATTCCGGTGCGGGTCGCTACCAATTAACCAGCGAACATGCAGAAAAAACAGGAGAGTATCTCGAAGGGATTGCACGTATTTGGGAGCAACCAGATTTACCTGAGGAACTTCTCCCGTATATGAACATTGTGCGTCGTTTAAACGAAAATGGGCGCTTACGTTATTATCCGGGTTCGCCATTATTAGCGAAATATTTACTGCGTGAAGACGATAAACTGGTTTTAACCGAGTTACACTCTAGTGATTACCCATTACTGCGTACTGAGTTTTCTCGTGACAGCCGCGCGCAAGTGGCTCGTGAAGATGGTTACCAACAATTAAAATCAAAATTACCACCTCAAAGTCGTCGTGGTTTTATGCTGATGGACCCACCTTATGAGATGAAATCAGATTACGAAGCCGTCGTAAAAGCCGTTATGGAAGGTTATAAACGTTTCGCAACTGGCACTTATGCGATTTGGTACCCAGTGGTACTACGCCAGCAAATTAAGCGTATGGTTCATCAATTAGAAGCAACGGGGATCCGTAAAATTCTGCAAATTGAATTAGCCGTGCGCCCTGATAGTGACCAGCGCGGAATGACCGCATCGGGCATGATTGTGATTAACCCGCCTTGGAAACTTGAGCAGCAGATGAAAAATGTCCTGCCGTGGTTACATAAAACACTGGTGCCAGAAGGTACTGGACATACATTAGTTGAGTGGATTGTACCTGAGTAACAATAGACTCTGGCTATTGCAGTAACAGGCAATAGCTATCTTAAATGTTTATGTTTACATAGCATAATAAGAGAATATTAACGTATTCGTAATTCAACAAATGGGAATAACCAAGTTATGAGCAAACATTACGACTATATTGCAATTGGCGGCGGTAGCGGCGGTATTGCGTCAATGAACCGTGCCGCGATGTACGGACAAAAGTGCGCCCTAATTGAAGGCAAAGAGTTAGGCGGCACTTGTGTTAACGTCGGTTGTGTACCGAAAAAAGTGATGTGGCATGCAGCGCAAATTTCCGAAGCGATTCGTGCATATGGTCCAGACTATGGTTTTGACACCACCATCAATGATTTCAATTGGAAGAAATTAATTGAAAGTCGTACTGCTTATATCGACCGTATTCATCAATCTTATGACCGTGTGCTGGGTAATAATAAAGTTGACGTAATTAAAGGTTTTGCCCGTTTCGTTGATGCGCATACTGTTGAAGTCAATGGTGAAATCTACACTGCGGATCATATTCTGATCGCAACAGGTGGACGCCCAGTGATCCCTGCGATCCCCGGTGCAGAATATGGCATGACTTCCGATGGCTTCTTTGAATTGGAAGCGTTACCAAAACGCGTTGCTGTTGTCGGTGCTGGCTATATTGCGGTTGAACTGGCAGGTGTATTGAATGGTTTAGGTAGCGAAGCACACCTGTTTGTTCGTAAACATGCGCCTCTACGTGCTTTTGACCCACTCATCGTTGAAACGCTAGTGGAAGTGATGAACACCGAAGGTCCAACACTGCATACTGAATCCATTCCGAAAGAAGTGGTAAAAAATGCAGATGGTTCACTGACACTTAAATTAGAAAATGGTCATGAGCAAACCGTTGATGCGTTGATTTGGGCAATCGGTCGTGAGCCAATGACGGATAACCTGAATATTGAAGCGGCGGGTGTTGAACTGAACGCGAAAGGGTATATCAAGGTCGATAAGTACCAAAATACCAATGTAGCGGGTGTTTATGCTGTCGGTGATAACACGGGTGCTGTTGAATTAACGCCTGTTGCGGTTGCTGCGGGTCGTCGTTTATCTGAGCGTTTATTTAACAACAAACCAGATGAGCATTTAGATTATTCCAACATACCTACGGTTGTGTTCAGCCATCCACCAATTGGTACTGTGGGTTTAACTGAGCCAGAAGCGATTGAAAAATATGGCTCAGATGCCGTGAAATGCTATAAATCTTCATTTACCGCGATGTATACCGCAGTCACTTCTCATCGCCAACCATGCCGCATGAAGCTGGTATGTGTGGGTGAAGATGAAAAAATTGTTGGTATTCATGGAATTGGTTTTGGTATGGATGAGATTCTGCAAGGCTTCGCGGTTGCACTAAAAATGGGCGCAACCAAGAAAGATTTCGACAATACCGTCGCAATCCATCCAACCGGTGCAGAAGAGTTCGTGACAATGCGTTAAGCATTTGCGTGTAAATAAGTCATAAAAAAGAAGGTCAGATAATATCTGGCCTTTTTACTTTTTAATTCCCCCGAAAGGTTCTTATCAGCCCCTATTAATTTTTACATTATTAATTGGGCATGCTTCCTATTATCTTCCCTCCATCATTTATTTTTTGTGGAGTAGATATGGATCCGTTGCTTTCTGATGGTGTGCCACAATGTGGTGCAAAATACCATGTAATTCACAGCGTTCAACATGATGAATATGGCGATAAAGTCGCTTTAACTTACAGTGAAGACCCCGAAAAATGGAAAAAAGCGATTGGCGAATTATTGCTGTTCCAATTTGGTGTTTATGATGGTCCTTTCATTTCCAATGAAAACTATCTCGATGGTAGGCTCTTGTCATCGTTAGATAAATCAGGATTACGACATCTCAATCAGCAGCTTTTTCTAGCGGGTGTTACGGGATCCAACAGACCAGCGGTGGGACGAATTCTGGATCTAGGGTGTGGCTGGGGATATACGCTGAAATATTTAGCCGAATACTTTACGGAATGTGCCACCCTAGATGGCATGAATATTAGCGCCCAACAGCTTGATTATTGCGATCAACTCTATAGTGACGAGCGGCTTCGTAAGCGAATCAATCTGTATTTATGCCAAGCTCATGACCTCTCATTATTACCCGATGAAGAAAAATATTATGACTTAGCGATTATTCGCGGCGTCATTTCCCATTTCACCAACGATGTTTTCGAAAAAGTATTTTCTGCGCTATATCCAAGATTGCGTAAGGGTGGAAAAATCATCATTTCAGATAATTTATACAATATAGAATTGGATGAATATCAGTCAGATACCCCCGATGAAGTTGACCGATTAGCTTGCAAATACCGCAAAACTCCCAAGTATGTTCGGCAAGTTATTGAACATAGCGGATTCGTTATTAACGATTTTCGGGTGCTACCGTCAAATATTGATGTCGCCCGTTGGTTAATGGAATCCAAAGCCAATATTGAACGCCATTTCCCTGAAGGTGTCGATGGGGCTTTAGAAGAGCTACGGGTTTTAGCCGAAAACTTCTCTGTCGCACTGTTAAAAAACAAAGTTTCCACTTACAGCATCATTGTCGAGAAAAAATAAAGAGGTCATTGCATGCCATTACAACTTCCTTCTCTACCTCACCCATTTTTACCCGCTATTCATCCTAGCTTTTATCCCAACAATCCCACACCTTATATTCAACTTGATGAGTATGACCATCACCCATTTGAAAAAGTCACTCGGGACTATGCTGACCACTTTGAGTTATACGCTGATGACACCCAACGAGCGCGGCTGGCAAACTGTCATTGTGCATGGTTTGGTTCGTTAATGTTCCCGGTCGGCAGTGATGAGCTACTGCAAATCGGCATTGATTTTTGTATGTGGTCAATTGCTTACGACGATGAATACTGCGATGAGGGGGAAGTCGCACATCAACCTGAAAAGCTGATTCAATATTCAGCAGAGATTTGGCGACAATTTGAGGTGCCGGAATACAAGCTATCTAATGATCGATACGCGCTTGCTGCGCGCGACCTACGTATTCGCTTAGATAAATACGCAACGGCAGAACAAACCGCGAGGTTTGTGGAGTATATGCGGGTGTATATGATGGCAGAAATGTGGAAAGCCGTGAACCCAGCCCCTTCATTGAATGATTATATGACGATCCGTTTAACGGGAGGTGGCGCACTTGCTTTTCCGACATTAGGGCACATTATTGCAAATGTGGATATTGCTCAGAGTGACTATGAAAATCGTAAAGTTCGCGTGTTATTTGAAGCGCTAGCCAACTTAATGGTATGGGAAGCGGAGCCTCACGCTTATATCAAAGAATCTGTACGTGGTGCGACGGATAAAGAACATAATTTAATTCGTGTGCTGATGCGTGAGCGTCAATATGGGTTCGATGAGGCAATTCAGGAATATTTGGAGATGCGTGATCGGCTACTTGGGCTGATTTTGCGTTTGAAAAAAGATATTGAAAAAGAAGCCCCTGCGGGTGTCTGCGAATATATTGAAACGTTGATTCGCTACTATATGGGCGCGACAGTCTGGTCACAAAACACACGACGCTATAAATCTATCAGCGGTCAGGGCGGAGAGAGTGTGTTTGAGGGAGGGCGTTTGACGGAGCAACTTCCAGAGTCACAATTTAATGCAACTCAGCCGATTGATTTTGATGCGGTTCGTTGGTGGTGGCATTACGATCCCTTGAATTCATTCGACATGTTTTCAAGGGATGCGTAGAGAACGTACTACATCGCCAGCAGCGCAGCAATCTCTGGGTGTGTTGCTAAGTTATCCATATATTTTTGCATCGCAGGGGTGGCGGTATAGTTACAATATTTAGTTAAAAACATCACAAAGCAGCCCACATACACATCAACTGCCATCAATGTTTCACCACAAATATACGGTTTGGCACTGGCAAGGCAGACATCTAGTGTTGCTAAAGTGCGTTCAACGCTGCCAAAGCCTGACGATTTTTGCTGTTCTTCTGTTAATTCCACACCTAAATCAAGGACGGTAAACGCAGATTCAATCGGACCTGCGGTGAATAAAAACCAGCGGTAATAAGCACCACGCTCAGGGCTATTGAGTGCTGGAGCAAAGCCTTTTTCAATAAATTTATCGGCTAAATAAAGACAAATCGCCGCACATTCAGTAACAATGACATCTCCATCAACTAATGCGGGTACTTTTGCCATCGGATTAATGGCAAGGTATTCCTTGGTGTGCATCTCTGCACCATAAGCTAATTCAATGCGCTTATAGGGAACGTCCATCATTTTTAAGAGTAATTCAGCGGTATTGCCGCGGGACATTGCATTGGTAAATAGAACTAGCTCGCTCATCGTGATTTTCCTTAAATGAAGTAGAGCACTCACTATAGGCGAGAGCAGTGTCAGAAATTGTCAGGAGTGACACACAAGACTTCTTGTTGCCAACGGGTGAGTAAATAGCCTTTCGGGTAGGGAAGTGTCTCGCTTAACACGGTGTAAGATTGCATTCTATCTAAGCGGAAATGGCGATAGCTTTGGCGCAGCTCGCACCACGCGGCTAACACTTGGGTATCTTTCATATAGCCCACCGCAATCGGCCAAATAATCCGTTCACTGGGTTGCCCTTTAATATCCATATACGCTATTTTGGCTTTGCGCTCTTCCCGTAAACTCAAGCGCAAATTTTTAGCCACATGCTCGTCAACTTCATTAAGCTGAGTTGTCGGGGCAAATAAAGTATTACTGTTTAGGATGATCTGCGCCTCTTTACCCACCATGGCATTAATTTTATTGAGCGTGCGTAGAGCTGAATTTTTGAGTTCTGTATCAGCGTTACTTTTTACCCAGCGTAACCCTAAAATCAGCGCTTCCAATTCATTTTCATCGAACATCAATGGTGGCAGTAATAATCCGCTTTTTAACTGATAACCGATGCCAGCTTCACCAGTAATTTCAGCCCCTTGGTCGCGTAGCGATTCAATATCACGATAAATGGAACGAACACTCACTTCTAACTGACAGGCAAGGGCGTCTGCGGTAACCGGATAGCGATTCTCTTTCAGGATCTGGATCAGCGTGAGTAGGCGTTGGGTGCGAGTCATTCAGCTCTCAATTAGGATGTTATGCAAGTTATTGTCATCATACTAAAGAAAGTAGCAATGTAATGCTAATCGTCTTCACTACACGCCATAAAACCTATACTCCATAAAACCTTCACTTCTTATTCATCTCACTGTCATCTCCCCGCCGTAGCCTGCCATGGCAATTTGAACGCGCGTGCAAAAAAAAATCACTTAACAAAAATTCGTACTGCAAAACCAAACACTAGGAGAAGCAAATGATTAAGCGCACATTATTGGCATCAGCTCTGATCGCCTCAACATTTGGCGCTAGCGCCGCAGAATTAGTTATTGCCGGTCGAGACAGTGGTTACGGTGATGCGATGCAGTTTGTTGTCGATGAATATAAAAAAAATAATCCAAAAGCAGAAATCACGCTAGTGAAGCGTCCAAGTAAAGGGTTATACGAAAGCGTCGTGCTCTCCATGCGCGAAAAGACGGGCAACTATGATGTGATCTTAATGGACGACACATGGGCACCTGAGTTCCTTGCTAATAAGTGGTTATCTCCGCTTCCTGATGCATTACACGATAAAGACTTTATTCAATCCACCGTGGATATTGGTCGCCAAGATGGTCAAGGGGCGACCTATGCGTTACCAATGGTAGGTAACGTGGCGATGTTCGCTTGGAATAAAGACCTCTTCGACCAGTATAAACTTCAGCAACCGAAAACATGGACGGATGTGTTGAACTCAGCGAAAACCATTAGCCAAGATGGCAAAGCCAATGGCGTGGTTTATCGTGGTGTGAAAGGTAACCCGATCGTGACGGGATTTTTACCAATTCTGTGGGGATATGGTGGCGATGTTGTTGATGCTAACGGTAAACCAACCTTAAATACTCCACAAGCCAAACAAGCGTTAGAAACGTTCTTGGCGATGAAGCAATATGCACCGAAAGGTGTCGATGTGTATAACGCCGATGAAGTGCGTGATGCGTTACAAAAAGGCACAGCGGCGATGGCAATCGAAGTGTGGCCAGCATGGGTGCCTGATCTTGATAATGCCAAGGTATCAAATGTGGTGGGTAAAATGGAAATGATGGCACCTCCCGCAGAAACAGGGCAGTCAGCACCAATGTTAGGTATTTGGCAGTTAGCCATTCCGGCGGATGCGAAAAACAAAGCAGAAGCCGAGCAATTCCTCGCATTTGCTAGCAGTGCAGCGATGCAAAAAGCTTTAGCGCTAAATTTTGGTACGCCACCTACCCGTCATAGTGTGTATGCAGACCCCCAAGTCGTAAATCAATACCGTTGGTACCCACAACAAGCCGCCGCATTAGAGGCCGGTAAAGCGCGCCCACGTATTCAAAATTGGGCAGAAGTGGAAAGTATTCTTGGGGACTTTTTACAAATGGCGATGATGGGGCAAATGACCGCAGATCAAGCTTTGGAACAAGCACAAAAACGTATTGAACGTAGCACCAAAAAATAGTGATGTTTTCATGGCGCTAGCTTCTAGCGCCTTTATGGAATGCTGAGTATGTTATTTGAAAATCGTAAACAGCTGTTTTGGCTACTTTTCCCCGCACTTATTATGCTGGGATTATTGACGCTGTATCCCATCGTATCCGTGCTGTATCACGCATTTGGGCAGGTAGATTATATCGATGATAGTTATCACTTTATTGGCTGGTCAAACTTTGCTGAATTGTTCGATGACTTTTTCTTTCTGGCTGCCATCAAAAATACGTTCATTTTTACGCTAGTAGCGTCCATCGCCCAGGTTCTCTTAGGACTGTGGCTAGCACTGCTGTTTAACCGTCAATTTGCTGGGCGAAAATTTGCTTTACCTATCATTATCTACCCAATGATGCTCTCAACACTGGTGTGTTCATCGATTTGGCGCTCTTGGTATAACTATGATTTTGGTTTTTTAAATAGTTTGCTGGTGGCTATCGGACTCCCCCCCCCAAGAGTGGTTATTCAATCCGAATTTAGCCCTGTATGCCATTGCATTAGTTGATACATGGCAATGGACACCGATGGCATTTCTGATCATTTTGGCGGGTTTACAGTCCATTCCTAAAGATATTGGCGAAGCGGCGATGGTGGATGGTGCAAAAGGTTGGAAATCCTTTATTTACATCACGCTCCCGTTAATCAAAAAACAGTTGATGTTGGCGTTTTTACTGCGTTCTATCGATACATTTAAGTTATTCGACAAAGTGTATGTGATGACAGGTGGGGGGCCAGGCAACTCCACCGAGACATTATCGATGTTTGTCTATAAATACGGTTTTCGATTCTTCGATTTAGGCATGGCGAGCGCGGCGGCATTAGTGATGCTGGCGATTTCATTACTGATGACGTTGATTTATGCCCGTAACGTCATGAAAGGGCGCTGATTATGAAAGCAAAAATACATTCGTTAATTGTTTGGATTGCTGTTTTTAGTATGACGCTACCCATGATTTGGATGTTTGGCACAGCGTTTAAATCACCCTCTGAAATTTTGCAATCGGGGGCTAAGCTATTACCTAGCCAGCCGAGTTTCTCGGCATTTAAATCCTTATTTGAAGGGGATTTGCTAAGGTTAATTGGTAACACCGTTTTAATTTCTGTAGGGGCTACCGCACTCTCTGTGATACTCGCTTTTTTTTGTGCTTACGCCTTAGTGCGTTATCGCTTTCCCGCAAAGCTCGATAACGTGTTTTTACTGGGTGTTTTAATTATCAAAATGATGCCGCCCATTGTCATTGCTATTCCGCTTTATTCTCTGATGAATCACGTTGGGTTACTTAACACGCGTATCGGACTGATTTTGTCTTATCAGGTGTATACCTTGCCGTTTTGTATTTGGATGCTGCTTGGATTTATCCGCGATATTCCGTTAGAAATTGAAGAAGCGGGCGCGATGGATGGCGCAAATCTATTACGCCGTTTGGGCTATATTGTTTTTCCTCTCTGTGCGCCGGGGCTAGTGGCAACAGCAATTTTCTCCATGATCCTAGGCTGGAATGAGTTCTTGTTTTCACTGTTATTTATTCATACGCCGGACAAATTCACCCTCCCACTGTTTATCTCTAATTTTATGACAGAAGACGGCACTGCATGGGGTGAAATGATGGCGATAGGGATTGTTTCTTCACTGCCAATGCTGGCACTTGCGGGCTATATGCAGCGTTATTTACTACGTGGTTTCTCGATGGGATTGAAATAATAGGCACTTATCATGAAAAAACTTGAACTCATTCAAATTGGTAAAAGTTACGGGGGACACTGCGTAATCCCACAAGTCGATTTAACGATCGATGAGGGTGAATTTGTGGTGTTTGTGGGACCTTCTGGCTGTGGAAAGTCCACATTGCTGCGCATGATTGCAGGGCTGGAATCGATAACAGCAGGAGAACTGCGACTGAATGGTCAGCGCTTGAATGATGTGCATCCCTCGCTGAGGCATGTGGCAATGGTGTTCCAGTCTTATGCGTTATACCCCCATATGAGTGTCGAGAAAAATATGGGATTTCCGCTCAAAATGGCGGGTATGAGCGCTCGGGATATTACTCAGAAAGTTCGCGCTACCGCCGAAAACTTACAGCTGACGCATTTACTTGGTCGCTTACCATCAGCGCTTTCTGGCGGGCAACGCCAGCGTGTCGCCATTGGTCGTGCAATTGTGCGTGACCCCGAACTCTTTTTATTTGATGAACCGTTGTCGAATCTCGATGCTAAGTTACGCGGCGAGATGCGTATTTACTTGAAACAGCTTCATCAAAACCTAAAGGCCACCATGATTTATGTGACACATGACCAAGTTGAGGCTATGACCTTAGCCGACCGCATCGTCGTCTTAAATCAAGGGCGCATTGAGCAAGTAGGTACGCCAGAAGCGCTATATAACCAACCTGCGAATAAGTTTGTAGCGTCATTTATTGGCTCTCCGGTGATGAACTTTATGACACCACAAGTATTTAATTCGATAGATAGGCGATTACCGATTGAGGCGGCATATGTGGGGGTTCGTCCTAATCAAGTCGTGGTAGACAATCAACACCCCGATGCACTCATGCCAATTTCTGTCGTGGAGCCTCTTGGGCATTCTCGTCTCTATTATGGTTCATTACAAGGTCAACACTTTGTGGTGGAAAGTGATCAGGCTTATGTTGCGGGTGATGCGCTGCCGATTAACGTTGGGCGTTCGGCGTTACATTTTTTTGATGCGCAGGAACAACGGATTGAGCCCCAACAAATAAGGACGAACCATGCAGCCTAGTTTTCAAATTACCGTCGTAGGAACGGGGGATGCTTATGACAGTGAGCGGACAAACGCCAGTATCTTGGTGGAAGAATTCGGTTACCAATTGTTAGTAGATTGTGGTCCGTCAGTTCCTCAAGCGCTGTTTGGAAAAATGCATGTGGAGGACTTGGACGCAATTTATCTGACGCATACCCATCCTGATCACTGTTTGGGATTAACGTCTTTGCTGAATTGGATGGATTCATACCAGCGTAAGCACCCACTGACGATTATTGCTCAGCGGGAACAATGGGCATTATTAACGCCACTTTTGGCGTTTGCCCACTGGCCTAAATCTCAATTAGGATTTGACATTATTCGGCAAAATAGTGAAGACATACAGTATATTGGCGACTGGAAAGTGACAACGGCGTTAACGCAGCATTCGGTGAGTAATCGTAGCTTGCACCTGACGGCGAATTCGGGGCGCAGCCTGTTTTACTCAGGGGATGGTGAGATTTCGCCCCAAGGGGAACAACTGGCGTTACAAAGTGATTGGGTATTTTTGGAGTGTGAAACCCTCGATATTCATCCGAGTCATGGCTCTTGGGCGTCTCTACACCAGCGATTACAAAAGTTATCTCCAAAATCGAATAGCCAATGGCGGCTTTATCATATTGAGCAGCGTTCCCGAGATAGCTTGAGTGAACATATTGTCGAATATCCGTTTCTTCAGTTGGCTCAGCAGGGGGAATGCTTAGCATGATGCACAACCGAAAAGTAACGGCATCCGACGTTGCAGAGATTGCGGGTGTTTCGCGTTCGTCAGTATCTCGGGCGTTTACTGAAGGGGCAAGTATCCACCCGAAAAAACAGCAAAAAATCCTAGAAGCGGCGAAAAAGTTGGGGTATCAACCCAATTTTTTTGCTCGTACGCTCGGTATGCCCTCTCAGAAAAAACGTTCGAATATTGTGGCTATTCTGGTCAGTGATTTATCGAACCCCTATGAGTCTTATTTGTTTGAAGCGTTATCTAGCGCCTTACAAGGCCATGGGAAACAGCCTATGCTGCTGAATGTGAAACAGGCGAGCGATCTTGATGGTGCGATTCTACAACTATCGGGCTACCAAATTGATGGGGTGGTAGCGGTGGTAGGGTCACTTCCTGCGGAACATTTTCATCTGTGCCTAAAGCTCTCGTTACCACTCATTACCTTGGGTCGTGCTGATGCCACAGGGTTGATTCCGTCAGTGCAAACGAATAATCAATTAGCGGGGGAAATGGCGGCAAAATACCTATTAAGTTTAGGATTAAGCAAGCTAGGATTTATGGCAGGAAGAGGGGATGGTCAAGCATCAAATGAACGTTATCAAGGATTTAAGCGTTATTTAATGGCATTAGGTCAGCCAGAACCGATCTGCTTATCAGCAGGAAGCTACCGCTACCAAGCTGGATTTGAGGCAGCATTATTGCATCAACCGCAGATGACATCCTTAGAGGGACTCTTCTGTGCTGCGGACTCTTTGGCACTAGGCGTGATGGATTATTGCCGCCAAAGGTTAAATATCGAGATCCCACAACAATTACGGATAATTGGGTGCGATAATATTCCAATGGCGGGATGGGAAGGGTATCAACTTACAACGTTGGCGCAGCCAGTGAATAGCATTGCTCAGCAAGTCATGATTTTACTGGAAGGGATTTGGACTCAGTCCTGCTATCAACCAAAACTGATTCAGCTGGAACCGGAACTCATCGTGCGAAAAAGTGCATAAAAAACGCCTACAATGAGGCGTTTTGTGTATTTAGGTTACTGGCTTTTTTGCCACCAAGAGACAATGTAATCAGCTACTTGGTCTGGATTATTGATATCCAACTGTGGGACATTGGTATCGATGATTTCGTCGCTGGCGACTGCCACAACATACTCATCAATTAAGCCATTTAAGGGTTTACCAACATCGGATCGGAACAGTGCGATCTTATCGATAGGCTCACCTTTAAAGCCCTCAACTAAGATCAGATCTAATGAGGTAGGATCAAAACGGCTGGCAAGGTAATTCAGGTTCATATCATTGCATTCAGGGGTTTCGGTCATTAATGCCCAGCGTTGATTACTGGCGACTAACGTTTGATCTGCACCTGCTTTACGTAATTCATAACTGTCTTTGCCCGGTGTATCAATCTCCATATCGTGATGCGTGTGCTTGATTAAGCCGACACGGACATGGCGTTGTCTCAGTAACGGGATAACTTTTTTGAGTAGGGTGGTTTTTCCGGTTCCACTGTAGGCGGTGATCCCGAGTAAAGGTAACGTGTTCTGGCTCATGATTATTTTTGTTGCAACTCCCAGTTACGGCTATCTTCCGGCGTATTTAAATTAGCAAATGTGCCTGTTTCAGAGGTAAACATGACGCTTTTTGCATCGATTTCACGCATAAATAGCATCAATTTGCGATCCCCTCTTGCGAGGTAATCATCCAAGGTTTTTTGTAGAGACCGATGGAGCAGAGTAAATGTGGGGTGTTCTCGCTCATTATCACAGGCGTAGCAGGCAAGATGCTCACCTTTTTCATGAAACATTTTCTCAGCTAAGTCAGTTGGAAATTCAGGAACATCGCAAGGGACAAATAGCAGCCAATCTGTCGTGGCTTGATGCAGTGCGGCTTGCATACCAGCTAACGGACCTGAAAAATCGGTCGTCAAATCGCTAAAGACAGGCAGCTGGCTTTGAGCATATTCGGCGTGATGGCGATTTGCGTTGATCAGTAACCGACCAACTTGTGGCTGTAAGCGTTCAATAATATAGCGGTACAACGGCTTACCCAATAAAGGTATGAGCCCTTTATCTTGCCCTCCCATGCGAGTGCCTTTGCCGCCTGCGAGGATAACGCCTGTAATTGACTGACGAAATGACATGTTCAATATCTCTGAAAATCTTAGCGAAAATGTTTCAACGAACTTAAATAATTTTTTGAGTATAGTTACAGCTAAAATCTATTCTATTTTCCTATAAAATCAATGAATATTAATACAAGAAACGGTTAAACTTTACTTAGATTGACAACTGTTCCCTTTTTCTATTGTAGGATTATTGGTAACTTGTATCGAATATTCGTGATAAGGAATAAACATGAAATGCCATCGTTTAAATGAAGTCATTGAACTTCTGCATCCAGTATGGAAGGACAACTCAGATTTAAATCTCGTGCAACTATTGCAAAAACTGGCTGATGAAGCGGGTTTTAAAGGCAGTTTATCTGAACTGACTGACGACGTATTAATTTATCATCTGAAAATGCGTGGTACTGATAGTAATGCGGTTATCCCTGGTATTCAAAAAGATTACGAGGATGATTTTAAAACGGCGATTTTGCGCGCGCGTGGCATCATAAAAGACTAAATGGATATGGATTTAACAGAACATTCGAGCTTTAACTTTAGTGGAATCTCCCCTGATGTGATCCTTGATGCGTTGATGGAAGCGGGTATTTATCCCGAATCAGGGCTCACTGAGCTAAATAGCTACGAGAATCGTGTTTACCAATTTCAGGATGAAAATCGCCAGCGCTATGTGGTGAAGTTTTATCGACCTGAGCGTTGGAACCGATCTCAAATTCAAGAAGAGCATGATTTTACCCTTGAGCTGCAAGATGAAGGTCTATCAGTCGCAGCACCGTTAGAATTTGCAGGGCAGACTGTTTTAGAGTTTGGTGGATTTATGTTTGCAGTCTTTCCGAGCATCGGAGGGCGCCAATATGAAACAGATAACTTATTTCAACTTGAAGGGGTAGGGCATTTATTAGGTCGTGTCCATCAGATAGGCAAACAACGAAATTTTGCATTTCGTCCGACTATCGGTGTGGATGAATATCTCGATCAGCCTAGAAATATTATTGCTACGAGTTCATTAATTAGAGAGCGTGATAAAACACCATTAATTGATTCGTTAGATAAGTTGATTGCTCAAGTTAAAATACTGTGGCCTGCTCAGCAATCGTTTATCCGCCTACAAGGAGATTGTCATCCCGGTAATATTTTGTGGCGGGATGAAGCTTGGCTGGTGGATTTTGATGATGCTCGCAATGGTCCTGCGGTACAAGATTTATGGATGTTGCTCAATGGCTCACGCCAAGAGCAAATTATTCAACTGGATACGTTATTAGAAGCGTATAACGAGTTTTGCGATTTTGATGTACGTGAGTTAAAGCTGATTGAACCGCTACGTGCGATGCGAATGGTGCATTACTTAGGATGGATCCTTCGTCGCTGGCAAGATCCTGCTTTTCCGAAAGCATTCCCATGGATCCAATCTGCTGATTTTTGGCAAAAACAATCAATTGAGTTTGCACAGCAAACCGAACGATTGTTGGAAGTTCCTTTGCAATTGAACCCGCAATTTTAATATTTAAGACTGTGTTTTTGGAGAATGTTTTCTATGAAAAAAATCATGTTGGCTTTGATTGGTATTGCCATGTCTTTTGGTGCCGCAGCAGCAAATTATTCAGAAGGTAAAGAGTACTCTGATGTTAAACCTCCGGTACAGGATTTACCGCAAGTACTAGAGTTTTTCTCATTTTATTGTCCACACTGTTATCAGTTTGAAAGCATATATAAAGTACCACAGACCGTTGAGAAAAACCTGCCAGAAGGCGTGACTAAAGCTCGTTATCATGTTGATTTCTTAGGTCCTTTAGGTGCTCAGCTGACTCAAGCATGGGCAGTCGCGATGGTGCTGAAAGTCGAAGATAAAGTGACCCCAATTCTGTTTGAAGGCGTTCAAAAAACGCAAACTATCAATACCCCAGCAGATATCCGTAATGCGTTTATTAAAGCGGGTGTGACTGGCGAAGAATATGATGCAGCACTGAATAGCTTTGTTGTGAAATCGTTAGTCGCGAAACAGCAAAATGCAGCGCAAGATTTAAAACTGCGCGGCGTGCCAGCGTTATTCGTCGATGGTAAGTACCAAATCCGTAATAATGGTATTTCTGTGGATAACGCAGATGACTATGCTAAAGAGTACTCAAAAGTTGTGAACTTCTTAGTCAATAAAAAATAATCCAAGAAGATAGCGGTAACTTGCCGCTATCTTTTTATTTACGGATTGTCCGTTATCAATATCCACAATTCGACTATCCCCCCTGATTTGTGATACATCAAACCTCTAGTCGCTAACTCATTGATTTTATTTTCTTGTTTTCTTGTTGCAATTCTCTTACTTATTGAATCCGTTAGATAACCAAATTTTACTCACAAAGTTATCCACAGGATGTTCGCCAGTATAAAAAACGATAACTGTGTGGGAATTTGAATCTCAAGGTGTATCTGAAGCCACAATGTGGCATCCTATTCCCCATTCATTCCCGATAAACAAGATGATGACAGATTATGGCTCAGATTGCTGAAAATCCCCTTATTTTGGTAGATGGCTCTTCCTACCTGTACCGTGCTTATCATGCATTCCCTCCATTGACCAACAGCGCTGGTGAACCAACCGGAGCGATGTATGGCGTGTTGAATATGCTACGTAGCCTAATCATGCAATACACCCCAAGTCATGTGGCTGTTGTCTTTGATGCCAAGGGAAAAACGTTCCGTGATGAATTGTTTGAAAGCTACAAATCCCATCGTCCGCCGATGCCAGATGATTTACGCGCGCAAATTGAGCCATTACATGAAATGGTTGCTGCGATGGGACTTCCTCTGTTGGTGATCCCCGGAGTGGAAGCAGATGACGTGATTGGTACGTTAGCGCGTGAAGCGAGCAGCAAGGGTATGCCGGTGTTAATCAGTACAGGTGATAAAGATATGGCGCAATTAGTCGAGCCAAATATCACGCTAATTAATACTATGACCAACACCATTTTAGGACCTGAAGAAGTGGAAGCAAAATACGGCGTTCCACCAAGTTTAATTATCGACTTCCTCGCGCTAATGGGTGATTCATCGGATAATATTCCGGGGGTCCCAGGCGTTGGCGAAAAAACCGCACTCGCGTTGTTACAAGGTATTGGTAGCTTAGAAGATATCTATAAAAATTTAGAGGCTATTGCTCCATTAGGTTTCCGTGGTTCTAAAACCCTTGCGCCTAAAATGGAAGATAACCGCGAATTAGCGTTTTTATCCTACCAGTTAGCCACTATCAAAACCGATGTTGAACTAGATAAGCCTTGCGAAGAGTTAAAAGTTGCGGAGCTCGATGCGGATAAACTGCATGCATTATTTAGCCGTTATGAATTCAAACGTTGGCTAGCAGATGTTGAAAATGGGACTTGGATGGACGGCAAAGGTGCAAAATCTGCAAAAGTCGCTGAAAGTTATCGTGCTCCAGAAAGCCAGCCAGCAGCAAAAGCTAAGCCAGCAGTACCGACGCTGAGTGCTGAAAATTATGAAACGATTTTAGACAAAGCACAGTTAGACCGTTGGGTAAAAAAACTGAGCGAATCGACGCTGTTTGCCTTTGATACTGAAACCGACAGCTTAGATACTCAAGAAGCTCGCTTAGTGGGAATGTCTTTTGCTATCGAAGCAGGTCGCGCGGCGTATTTACCTGTCGGGCACGATTATCTTGATGCCCCTGCCCAGCTATCGTTGGACGAGGTGATCGCAGTTATGAAGCCTATCTTGGAGAATGAGAAGATTGGCAAAATCGGTCAAAATTTAAAATATGATGCCGAAGTCCTGCTAAATTACGATATTGAACTAAAAGGCATCGCGTTTGATACGATGCTGGAATCGTATGTGTTGAACAGTGTGGCGGGTATGGGACGCCATGATATGGACAGCCTCGCCGATCGTCATCTCAACCACAAAACCGTGAGTTTTGAAGAGATTGCGGGTAAAGGCAAAAAGCAATTAACCTTTAATCAAATTCCATTAGAGCAAGCGGCGAATTATGCTGCCGAAGATGCTGATGTGACGTTGCTATTACATCAAGCGTTATATCCTCAACTGGAGTCTGAACCAAAATTAGCCCATGTTTTCCAGAATATTGAGATGCCACTCGTCCCTGTGCTGGTGCGGATGGAGCGTAAAGGTGTTCTGATTGATGCCGCTGTATTGACGGCTCAATCTCAAGTCATTACGGCGCGTTTAGCTGAATTGGAAAAACAAGCATTCGACTTGGCAGGTGAAGAGTTTAATTTGGCATCGCCAAAACAGCTACAGACGATTTTGTTCGAAAAGCTGCAATTGCCTGTTATTAAGAAAACGCCAAGTGGCGCAGCTTCAACCAATGAAGAAGTGCTCGAAGAGCTAGCCTTAAACCATGCACTACCAAAATTATTGTTAGAACACCGTAGCTTAGCGAAACTCAAATCGACTTATACCGATAAACTACCACTAATGATTAACCCAAGAACGCAGCGTGTGCATACGTCCTATCATCAAGCTGTGACTGCGACGGGACGTTTATCTTCACGTGACCCGAACTTACAAAACATTCCAGTGCGTACCGAAGAAGGTCGTCGTATCCGCCAAGCGTTTGTGGCTCGTGATGGTTATAAGGTCATGGCTGCGGACTATTCACAAATTGAATTGCGTATCATGGCGCATCTTTCCCAAGATAAAGGCTTACTGACCGCTTTTGCGCAAGGGAAAGATATTCATAGAGCAACAGCTGCGGAGGTCTTCGGTGTTCCATTAGAGGAAGTGACCAGCGACCAACGTCGTAGTGCAAAAGCGATTAACTTTGGCTTGATTTATGGTATGAGCGCATTTGGACTGGCGCGTCAGTTAGGGATCCCTCGCGGAGAAGCACAGCGTTATATGGATCTCTATTTTGAGCGTTACCCGGGCGTATTGCGTTATATGGAAAATACGCGTTTGCAAGCATCAGAACAAGGCTATGTCGAGACATTAGAAGGGCGTAGATTGTATCTCGCAGACATCAAGTCGAGCAACGGTATGCGTCGTAAAGCGGCAGAGCGAGAAGCAATCAATGCACCAATGCAAGGTACCGCAGCCGATATTATCAAAAAGGCGATGATAGCCGTGGATAATTGGCTTGAAACAGAAAAACCAAGTGCGGACATGCTAATGCAAGTACACGATGAATTGGTTTTTGAAGTCAAAGAATCCGAGCTAGAGAAGGTGAAAGCGAAGGTTCAGGCGCTGATGGAGCAGAGTATGGTGCTGGATGTTCCTCTGAAAGTGGAGGTGGGGGTTGGCTCGAACTGGGACGAAGCCCATTAATACTCGTCATATTTCACGCTGTGGCGGCGTTGGTTTCACTCAGCCACTTGGGTCACATACTTGTGTATGCTCCCCAAGCTGTCTTCGTTCACCGCCTTACCACAACATGAACTATTTAGAGTATTGGTTGGCACAACGATCTTAGATGTAAAAACTAAAAGCAAGAGCAAGAGCAAGAGCTAAGCAAAAGATAATGTAAGGCACCCCAAAGGTTGGCGACAATGTTTGGGGTGTTTTTTTATCAGTGGAACATGCGTTAATCTTTCCGCCATTTTATTCTCTTTAAATTGCAGTTAATTCGTCGGTAAAACACTGAATTTTAAAACTATCAGCGAAATGACGTAAGGGATAATTATGCGACTTAGATCTCATAAATATGTAGTAAAAATACGTTTTATGCGAGTTTTTAGACGATTCTCGGGGCTGAATCGTAGTAAGCTTTGAAAAAAAACTACAAAAAGCCTTTTTTTCGAGCGAAAAATAAAGTACATTATCAGGCGTAGGGTACAGAGGTAAGATGTTCTATCTTTCAGACCTTTTACTTCACGTAATCGGATTTAGCTGAATATTAGCTGCTCCAGTCAAGTTTTTGACTGGAGCATTTTTTTTGCATAAATTCTGATGCGCTAACGGCATAGACCGTTGTACGCCGCGATTGGCGTACAAGGAATGAAAAGATTATTCTGCGGAAGTACTGTACCAGCTATCGAGTTTGATACGTAACTTATCAATACCTATCTTTTTCAGTGCCGAGAAATATTCCACTTCAATATCGCCTTCAGCTTCAAGAGGTGCTAATGCTTGGCGAACTTCCATTAATTGTTTCTTTCTCGCGCCAGAAGCCAGTTTGTCAGCTTTGGTGAGTAGAACGAGGACGGGAATGTTCATCGCAACTGACCATTCGATCATTTGCATATCAAGGTCTTTCAGTGGATGACGGATATCCATCAAAATTACTAACCCTTTGATACATTCTCTTTTTTGTAAATATTCACCGAGAGCTTGCTGCCATTTGCGCTTCATGTCTTCAGGCACTTCGGCATAACCGTAGCCCGGGAGGTCAACTAGGCGAATGCCCTCTTCAACTTCAAATAGGTTGATAAGCTGAGTTCTTCCCGGTGTTTTACTGGTACGCGCTAAGCTTTTTTGCTGTGTTAATGCATTTAATGCACTGGATTTGCCCGCGTTAGATCGGCCAGCAAACGCCACCTCAATGCCCGTATCTTTTGGCAGATGACGGATATCGGGGGCACTGATGACAAATTTTGTCATGTGATAGTTGTGGTTTTTAATTGCCATTGGTGGTTCTCCCTGAGTAGCCTCAAAAGGCTGGGGGATTATAGCGACTGAATAGCATACAAACAACAAAAGGGGGATATTTGATGCTATATCTATTTGAGAATGACATTATGCGAAAGCTTTCTCATTTAAATGTCCTACAATTAATTATATTTAGCGAAATTTAACTATTCGGCGTAAATATAGGTAAATCTTTAGCAATTACCCCCGCTTCGCTCTAGAATTGGGCATTAATATGTTTTTGGGTATTAACAAAAGGGATCTTGAATGTTGAAACGAATTTTTGTGCCATTATTGGCAGTCTGTGCGATGAGCACAACTTCTCTTGCATTAGCAGCTGGTGAAACTTACGTTAAATTAGTGACGTCAGCAGGTAATATTGAATTAGAGCTAAATAGTAAAAAAGCCCCTGTTAGTACTGAAAACTTCCTGCAATATGTTAATGAAGGTTATTACAACGGCACCACTTTCCACCGTGTGATTCCCGGCTTTATGATCCAAGGCGGCGGTTTTAATAAAGAATTGCAGCAAAAACAAACTCGTGCACCAATTGCTAACGAAGCTGATAATGGGTTACGTAATTTACGTGGAACCATTGCGATGGCGCGTAGTGCAAATAAAGACAGTGCAACAAGCCAATTCTTTATTAATGTTGCTGATAACGCATTCTTAGATCACGGACAGCGTGATTTTGGCTATGCCGTATTTGGCAAAGTGGTTAAAGGAATGGATGTCGCGGATAAAATTTCGAAAGTCAAAACAGAGAATGTCGGACCATACCAAAATGTTCCTGTTGAACCAATCACGATTATTTCTGCTGAAGTGATTAAAAAGCCTTAATATCTTTCTCATGAAGAGGATGGTTTTCGTTAATCATCCTCTTTATTTCGTTTAAAACCCCTTTCTTTGCATTTTTTCTTATTTCCTAGCTTGCGAATGCATGATTTTTTCGTGGGTTAACCGTATCTTCTGATTTTACCCATCTGACCGTTGTGATTTTACTTTATTGTATTTAAAGCATTTCTTGTCCAATTATGAAATTGTTATATCTCTGTGAATATAATTCCATGATTTTTATATGGAAATTTTTATATTGAAAATAGATTACTTGACTTAAATAGGCTATTTTCCTGTCTTGGCTGTGCTATGATAGCCGCCCTTTGTGTAAATTTATGGATTTTGGGTGGCGCTCTGATTGCTAACCGCTATAAATTATGCATAAACAAAAAACTTATAATGATAAAAATCAGTCGGATAGGCTACTATGCTTTTACTTATTGATAATTACGATTCATTTACATACAACTTATACCAATACTTTTGCGAACTAGGGGCTGAAGTGCTGGTGAAACGTAATGACGAAATTACCATTGAAGAAATTGAACAATTGGCTCCAACCCATTTGGTCATTTCACCCGGTCCTTGTACGCCAGATGAGGCGGGGATTTCTCTGGAAGCGATAAAATATTTTGCGGGCAAAGTACCTATTTTGGGTATTTGCTTAGGTCATCAAGCGATTGGTCAAGCATTTGGCGCATCTGTTGTAAAGGCGCGTGAAGTGATGCACGGCAAAACTTCGTCTATCCATCATAACCATCAGGGGGTATTTAAAGGGCTTAACCGACCTTTAACTGTGACCCGCTACCATTCTCTTGTGATTGCGGCTGAAACACTTCCTGCTTCTTTTGATGTTTCTGCTTGGTCATTGAATAACGGGGATATTGATGAAATTATGGGGATCCGCCACAAGACCCTGCCAATAGAAGGGGTTCAATTCCATCCCGAAAGTATTCTCAGCGAACAAGGTCATGAGCTGTTGAGTAACTTCCTCAAATACTAGTCACTATATTTTCCGGCTAGCAAAATTAATTATGCATATTTTACCCTTTCCTCTTGCGCTTTATTGATTTTTTATTCATATTTGATGCTTATATTTTCACTTAAGCATTCGATAAAGAGCAGGTGAGGGGTATGTCAGAACAACAAGCAGTCAATCGGCAAACTTTCGATCAGGTTATGCTACCTATTTTTTCGCCAGCTGAATTTATTCCAGTTAAAGGCGAAGGGAGCCGCGTTTGGGATCAGCAAGGTAAAGAATATATTGATTATGCAGGCGGGATTGCGGTTTTAGCGCTAGGTCATTGTCATCCGAGTCTAGTTGCGGCCGTGCGTGACCAAAGCGAAAAACTGTGGCACGTGAGTAATGTTTTTACGAATGAACAGGCGCTAAAACTGGCTCAAAAATTAACGAAAGCAACGTTTGCAGACCGCGCGTTTTTTGTTAATTCAGGTTCTGAAGCAAATGAAGCCGCATTTAAGCTAGCGCGTCGATATGCCATCACCAAATATAGCCCATATAAAACGAAGATCATTGCATTTAAGCAAGCTTTCCATGGCAGAACATTATTTACGGTGTCAGTTGGCGGGCAAGCAAAATATGCAGATGGTTTTGGCCCAAAGCCTGCAGATATTATTCATGTGCCTTTCAATGACCTTGATGCCGTCAAAGCGGTTATCGATGAAAACACGTGTGCAGTCGTGCTGGAACCCGTTCAAGGAGAAGGTGGGGTGACACCTGCAACTCTAGAATTCCTGCAAGGAGTACGTCAACTTTGCGATGAAAATAATGCATTGCTTATTTTTGATGAAGTACAAAGCGGTATGGGGCGTACAGGGAAGCTATTCTCTTATATGCATTACGATGTGACACCTGATATTTTAACCACTGCCAAAGCGCTCGGTGGCGGCTTTCCAATCAGTGCGATGATCACCACTGAAGATATTGCACAAACGATGGAAGTAGGTTCTCACGGTACGACATACGGTGGAAACCCACTAGCATGTGCAGTCGGTAATGCAGCATTCGATATTATCAATACAGATGAAGTGCTTGAGGGTGTTGCAAAACGCCGTGAGTTATTTATCGCACACCTAAATAAGCTAAATGACCAATATGGAATTTTTGCTGAAATTCGTGGAATGGGCTTATTAATTGGTGCAGAGCTCAAAGGTAAATTACTGAATCGCTCGAAAGATGTGTTACAAGCCAGTGCAGCAGAAGGGTTGATGATGCTCAGTGCAGGAGCCAACGTGTTGCGCTTCACACCATCACTGATTATTTCTGAGGAAGAGATTAACAGTGGGATGGCGAAACTGACGGCAGCAATAGAAAAGCTATTGGCTGAATAATTAACTCAAAGCTCAAAGAGAGTGATACCTCTTTGAGCTTTAGACTTATTTTCGGGCTGCTATTCTTTGTTTGATAATTTCTGCGTTCTATTTTTTCACGGCAATATCGGTCTTCAATGCTTTTATTTGCTGTGCATTTCTTACCATTTCTTTGTTGATATTCATAACAAATCCATCTTGTAACTGCGACATTATGGGTTGTTGAGTTCGATGATTTTGTAATCGATTAATTGATTTTTCTTGTTCTAATCGAGAGTTGAAGGTTTTTTTCGACGAGATATTTTTCTTTATTGACTGATTTTCAGTGCTCCTATTTTTCGTCATGTCAGTTGTCGACTTGACTGTACTTCCTGATGTGTAAAGTCCGATAAAATTGCCATTAATTTTCTTCGTTTTTATCGTTAGGGACGTAGATTTTGTCTCCTGTATTGCCGGGCTTTCCGGTTTTTTATAAGAAAATTCATTTGGAATATTTCTCTCTTCTAATATCGGATTGAATGATGTTGAAGCTCGAGTTTTTTCACTGGCTGAATTCATTCTGGTGTGTGTTGTTTTTGATATCACATTACGAACAGGTTTGATCGTCGATTTTGGTGTATGTCGGGTAACGTGCTCTTTCTGACTATTTTTTGTTAAGTTTACCAGCGTTAAATTCGACGATTTATGCTTAGATAGTCGGTCACTGGATGCTAATTGTTGTTTTGCGCTCACCGGAGTGCCATCTGTACGGAATACCGTCGGTTTTACTGTTGTATTGAGCTGTTTCTTTTCTTGTTTCACTGTTTTTAATTTTCGAGATAATGCAATGGCTGGAGGCTGGGATATTTGTGGTGTGGCTGTGTCAGACGGTGTTTGCGTGGGGGGGAGGCTATTTTCATGCTGTTCTTCTTTAGCATTAAAATATTGAGCAAATACCGTGCCATCGTAATGATTATGGATTAATGGTTTAGTTTGTTTATCCCATTTTTTAAATTTATTTGATGCAAAATCATCATAAATTTCTTGTTTCCAAGCAGGCAACTGTTCACAGGATTCAAATGACTCATCATCCCATGATGCATCATCCATTGTGGTCATAATAAAATCGTGAGTGGTGTTTTGGTCTTTTAATTCTGTTTCATGATTTTTTAAATTAAAAAAATCATGACGACTTTTTATTTTAGCAATTTGATTGGCAATTAATGAAATTTTAGTCTCAGAACTTAATGAACCTTGGTTGGTTTTTTGGATATAGAGTTTGAGTGCGGAACTGGTGTCACATCGAATTTTTGGGAATGACATGGGCATATGATACCTCACCTTGATAATGTAAAAATGAGGCTAGTTTATTCAGTAATATGTACTTGCAATATAAAAAAACGACTTTAGATAATTAACTAATTGATAAAAAAGGCCTAACAAATAGCGGTTAGGCAAAAGTGTGGCATATTCATTAAGGTGCTACATATGGCAAAAATTTGGAATGCTATTTGTTCGTAAGATCCTTAAAGAATGCGAAGCTCTTATTAAATTCAATTGAATGGGTATCAATGTTTTTGTTTGAATGAGTACCAAACATAACCGCTACCTTCGGCTTAGAAACATGCTGGGTAGGTTGGCTATTAGGAACTAAACGACCAATACTCAATGAAGATACAAAACGTGTTTGAGGCAAATTGTTGACTTTTTCCAGCGGCTTTTTCGCTAATGCGGGGCATTTTGTTGTTGAGCGATTTGCCGCATCTAAATGTTCGAAAAAAGCCTGCTTTTTCAAGAAAGTGTTAATACAGCGTTTTTGGTATTTCTCTAAATGCTGAAGAGACTCTGCATGGCTTAGATTATTAATGTGTATCATGAATGAAATCCTAAATAATTATTGGCTAACTATTCAGTATTCTATATAGAAGAATGTTTTCTATAATATCAAAAAGCGCGGTTATTTTTTGTTCAGGCTAAAAGGTTATATTACTGACATGTATAAAAAAGGGTTTATATCACTGATACAAACCCTTTTTATTCAGAGTCCAGCTAATAAGCTAGACGGAAAAATAAATTATCGTGTGCCGTAGACAACAATTGTTTTACCATGCGCGGAGATTAAATTTTGGTCTTCCAGCATTTTTAAAATACGACCCACTGTTTCACGGGAACAACCGACGATTTGACCAATTTCCTGACGGGTAATTTTAATTTGCATGCCATCAGGGTGAGTCATCGCATCAGGTTGTTTTGCTAAATTTAACAATGTTTGAGCAATACGACCAGTAACGTCTAAGAATGCAAGGTTACCTACTTTTTCGGAAGTGGTTTGCAAGCGATTCGCCATTTGCGCAGAAAGACGCATCAGGATATCTGGGTTGACTTGAATCAGCTGACGGAATTTCTTATAGGAAATTTCAGCGACTTCGCAAGCAACTTTTGCGCGAACCCATGCAGTACGTTCCTGTCCTTCTTCAAATAACCCAAGTTCGCCAATGAAGTCTCCCTGATTTAAATAAGAGAGAATCATTTCTTTGCCTTCTTCATCTTTGATTAAAACAGCCACTGAACCTTTAACAATGTAGTAAAGGGTTTCTGCTTTTTCACCCTGATGGATCAGAGTGCTCTTGGATGGATACTTATGAATATGGCAGTGTGACAAAAACCATTCAAGAGTAGGGTCTGTTTGTGGCTTGCCGAGAACCATTAGCGTTATCCTCTGTATGTTATTGCAACCTTTCGAAAAGTAGGGAAAGGCTGACTTTAAAGTGTCTAGCTTAGCATATTAAGTCACATTGATGCCTATTATTAATGCTGCTATGGACCAATGCAAATTAATATCAATTGTATAATATAATCAATTGAAACGTTGAGTTTTGATCTTAATCCTATCAACTAAGCATTGTTTGTATCATATCCAATGTCGAATGTCTTCCCTGTATCGCTTCAGCCTAATAATGCTGATATAACATTGTCTAGATATATGGAACAATGAGGCGATAAACATCACTATTTTTTGAGAGGAATAAAAATGGAAGCACGCGTAAAGTGGGTAGAAGGACTCTCTTTTTTAGGTGAGTCAGCATCAGGTCACCAAATTATGATGGATGGTAATGCAGGGGATAAAGCGCCCAGCCCAATGGAGATGGTTTTAATGGCGGCGGGTGGATGTAGTGCGATTGACGTTGTTTCCATCATTCAAAAAGGTCGTCAGGATATTCTTGATTGTGAAGTGAAATTAACGTCACAGCGCCGCGAAGAAGCGCCTCGCTACTTCACTGATATCAATTTACATTTTATTGTCACTGGTCGTGAATTAACAGACAAAGTCGTTGAACGCGCCGTCCAACTCTCTGCGGAAAAATATTGCTCCGTCGCAATCATGTTAGAAAAAACGGTGAATGTGACTCATAGCTTCGAAATTAAAAACGTATAATCGTGTTTTATATTCAGATGCTTATCTTTATTATCGATAAGCATCTTATCATTAATCTATTTAATTATAATGCTGAGCTACCCATTACGCTGTTTCATGAGTTTTTCCACTAATGGCATCATAATCAGCTCCATTGCGAGACCTAATTTCCCACCCGGCACCACAATGGTGTTCATTGCTGAAATAAACGAACCATTTAGCATGGATAATAAATAGGGAAAATCAATCTGCTCTAATCCCCTGAAACGAATCACAATAAAACTTTCGTCCTGTGAGGGAATCGCTTTTGCTGAAAAAGGATTAGAGGTATCAACCGTCGGAACGCGCTGGAAGTTAATATGGGTACGAGAGAATTGTGGCGTAATATAGTTAATATAATCTCCCATTGAACGGACTACGGAATCCATCACAGCTTCCCGAGAATGCCCCCGTTCGGTGGTGTCACGAATAAGCTTTTGAATCCATTCAAGGTTGACGATAGGTACAACGCCAACCAGCAAATCAACATGTTGTGCCACATCGTGTTCTGGCGTGACAATACCACCATGTAACCCTTCATAGAATAACACGTCGGTATTGGATGGCAGTGGCTCCCACGGCGTAAAAGTACCGGGTTGTAACCCATAAGGCACGGCTTCATCGTAGGTATGGAGGTATTTACGAGACTGCCCATAACCGGTTGTCGCGTAGTCAATTAAGGTTTGTTCAAGTAGAGAAAAATCATTGGCTTCAGGACCGAAATAACTAATATGGCGTCCTTGTTCGCGGGCTTTACGGATAGCCATATCCATTTCAGGGCGGGTATAGCGATGAAAACTATCCCCTTCAAGGGTCGCAGGGCGGATATTTAATTGATGGAATATCTTACGAAATGCTTGGCTCGTTGAGGTTGTTCCTGCGCCACTCGAACCCGTCACTGCAATAATCGGATGCTTCTTTGACATAGTGGACTCCCTGTTTTACGCCATGACCACTATTTTTGAGAAACAGCGCTACGGGCGAAACTGGTTATTAGGCATGAAATTTACCGATTCATGTAACTCAGACCAGACTAGCACAATTTCGCCAGAAACTAACTGCCGTTTCACGTCATTCACTTTATCCTGCAAGCTTTTCTCATGGGTGCCATAATCGGTGCCTTCGCGTAAAACATAACTTTCGATGAGATTTTCTAGAGTTTCAGGCGCGAGATCTTTCCACGGAATAATCATGATTTTTGCTCATTCAAATACGATGTTAACCACAACGGAATACGTGTTTCCAACCACATTTGCGGCTTTCTAAAACTGCCACCGACAAATCCAACATGCCCACCATGTTCCGTCATTTGGTATTCAATATTTGCAGGTAAATGGCTTAAATCTGGTACCACTTCCGGCGCCATAAATGGGTCATCTTTGGCGTGGATTATCAGTGTGGGTTTTGTAATCTGTGATAATTTAGGTAGCGCACTGCATTTTTGATAATAATCCGCCGCATCATCAAAGCCGTGGATGCGCGCAGTAATGACATCATCAAATTCGCGAATACGTTTAAGCTGCTTAAGTTGCAATAAATTAAGCGGAAGCGAGCCGGGGTAGCGTACCAACTTGCGCGTTGCATTGCGTTTTAACCCGTTAAGTAGGTAGCGCTGATATAGTTGAGAAATACCTTTTTCCATTTTGATGGAACAGGCTTCTAGCATGAGTGGTGCAGAGACAACAACCCCCGCATCCAATTCGGCATTCTCACCATTCTCTGCTAAATAGCAGGCTAACATATTACCGCCAAGAGAGTAACCGACTGCTGCAGTTGGAGCATCCCCCCAGGTTTGTTTCAACCAATGTAAAAAATAGCGAGCATCGCTGGTTTCACCGGAATGATAAATACGTTTTTGGCGATTAGGTTCTCCGCTACACCCTCTAAAATGCATAATTACGCCTAGCCACCCTTGCTTTTGGGCGCTTTCTAACATCCCATGGGCATAAGGGCTTTTAAAATTTCCTTCCAATCCGTGAAAAATCACTAAACGAGGCTTTTTACTTGCTTGTTCTGGGTTTTCGCTCCATGCAAGATCGATAAAATCACCATCAGGCAATTCTAATCGCTGCCATGTGGGGACAATTTTCGGGGTACGCCGAAAGATCCTTGGTAATAAGGTTTGGAGGTGTGGATTTTTTGCCCAACTCATAGGGCGGAAATTTTCTGACATGGCCTTATTTTTTATTTAGTGGGAACGCTTGAGAGTCACATAACATACTGTTATTTTTCTGTGATGCAAGTAAACATATTTAGGTTGAGGAACATAGTATAAATGACTCTGGGGCTAATTTTTTCGCTTTTTACGTTTTTATTCATTGCCGCAGTCACGCCAGGCCCTAACAATATGTTGTTGACCTCTTGTGCCGCTAACTACGGATTCCGTCGTAGTATCGGATTATTATTAGGAATAATGCTTGGAATGCAGTCAATTCTTTATTTGTCTGCATTCGGCGTTGCTGCACTCTTACTATTATATCCAGCAATTCATATCGTGCTGAAAATCGTTGGTAGCATTTATTT